>DAOUUR010000279.1 GCA_030668045.1 bacterium | reverse complement strand
CAAAGAGGCGTGCGAAGTGGTCGTGCGACACAAGCAGGGTTCGGTTTCGTTGTTACAGCGCAGGCTCGGTATCGGTTATCAACGGGCTGCTCGTCTGATTGACAAATTGGAAAGCGCTGGTATTGTCTCTACTTTCGACGGTTCCAAGGCGCGAGAAGTCATGGTGGACAAAGCATATATAGATAACCTCTTTGCGCAGACCGGGGGAGCTATCACCACGGACTCAGGCAAGAACTCGTAAACTCCCCGAACGTATAAGTCGATATGATCGCTCGCAGAATAATTCTAACTATCTGGCTCAGCCTTACCTTGGCTACTACGGTTGCCGGTAAGGATATTTTTGACAAGATCAAAGCGTCACTGGCCGAAGCTGATTGTTGCCATCTTGAGTTTGTCAGCGTGATCGAATCAGATGTTTTCGACCAGGTCGATTCCATATACGGAGTCGCGCTGATAGCCTCCGATGGCCGGTACGATCTGCTGCTGGGTGAGGACCGTTACTCGTTTGATTTACATAGGACGTACAGCTTTTCGTCTGAGAACAATCAGGTCGTGATCGAAAAACCGGTTCAGGGGAGCCATCCCGACGAGCAGGTCACTTTTGTTACTTCGCTTGACCGCTACTATACGACCGAAGTACTGAAACCTGATTCGCTCTACCGTCTGGTGATAAGACCGAATATCGAGGCAGAAATTCCTGATTCACTGGTCGTCTCGATTGATGCCGACGCGGAGATGATCGACCGGATCGAGTACTATGATATCAACGAAGAACTCAATCGTTTTACGATCCTGAAGCAGACCATTGGGATCAAATGCGACGAGCAACGGTTTACACCGGTCTTTCCCGATTCAGTAGAGAAACTGCGATTGCCATAGATGAAATTCTACCTCCACAAACTTGGTTGTCCGAAGAATGACGTTGATGGCGACTACATCATTGCCAAATTGGTTGCTCTCGGGCACGAACCAGTTTCCACGCCGGAAGAAGCCGATTCGGTTATTGTGAACACCTGCGGTTTCATTCTTCCCGCCCGTGAGGAGTCGATAAACGAAATCCTGCGGCTCGGGCAGCTCAAGCATGAGGGACGAATCAAGACTATCTATGCAACCGGTTGTCTCAGCCAGCGTTCCGGTGAGGAATTGCTTTCCGGGATGCCGGAGTTGGACGGCGCTTTTGGATTGGGAGCGCTTGATGATATCGCTGCTGTGGTCGGTAATGCCAAGTCAAGATCTTCTGTTTTCCGAGCCGAGTCGGAAGCGCTGACCTACATCGATGGTGAGCAACGCTATGTCGGCGATGACCTGCCGTACGCGTATCTGAAAATCTCAGACGGGTGTGACCGTCGATGCACCTACTGTGCGATACCTTCGATACGCGGACACTATCGGAGTCGCCCGGTCGATTCGATTGTGAAAGAGGCCGAGTATCTGGCCAGCCGGGGGAAACGGGAGATTATCCTCGTATCCCAGGAGGCTACCCGTTACGGCTACGATTTGAAGGATGGCCCGAATATCATAGAATTGCTTCAAACGCTCGGGCAGGTTGACGGGATGGCATGGTTGCGACTGATGTACCTCCATCCTGCGGAAGTCGATGAAAAGCTTATTGATTTTGTCATAAATGATACCCGGACACTGAGCTACTTTGATTTGCCACTCCAACACATCAATGATGAAATCCTCGGCAAGATGCGCCGCCGCGTGACTCGGGAACAGATTGAGCGACAGATTGAGAGGATTCGGGCAGGATCGTCTGAAGCTGCTATCAGAACTGTTTTCATTGTTGGTTTCCCCGGCGAAACGGAAAAACATTTTGAAGAACTGCGGGCATTTGTGGCCGAGCAGGAATTTGATCGGCTGGGCGTTTTTGCCTACTCGCCGGAGGATGGCACGCCAGCCGCCGAAATGCCTGATTCGGTCCCCGAAGAGGAGAAAGCCCGCCGGCTGGACGAATTGATGTCGCTGCAGCGCGAGATTGCCCTCGACCGAAATATCTCCTTGATAGGGTCGGTCAAAGAGGTTATTATTGACCACTCAGTGGATGAGAACCGGGCGGTCGGACGAACACGAGCCGATTGTCCGGATATCGATCAGGAAGTGTTTGTCGATGGATGCAATCTTAGTCCGGGTGACATAGTGACAGTCAGGATCAGTGCAGCTGAAGGGTACGATTTGATTGGCTCCGTATTGGGAAATTCAGAATGATACAGTTTGAAAAGCTTGGGATATTTTTGTCAAGGCCAATTGCCTTTCTTCTGGTGGTGATATACCTCTTGCAATCCGGTCTGCTGATATACCTGATCAAAGATAAGTTTGATCTTGAGAAGCAAATAACTTATCAACAGGCCCGGATCGAGGAACTTGAGGAGAGGCTCCAGATCTTCAAGGCCATCGATGATTTCCAGATCGGCTTTGATGAAACCGAGGTTCTGCAGCTTACCAATGTGATCTACGACGAGAGTAGTCGCTATCGGTACGACCCTATGTTTGTCCTGGCAATTATCTTGACGGAGTCATCGTTCAAGAAGGGGCAGAAATCTCATGTGGGAGCCCGTGGTTTGATGCAGGTTGTGCCATTTGTTGGTCGCGATCTGGCCCAACGGTCCGGGGTCAATTGGCAGGGTTCCGAAACCTTGTTTGAACCGGAGACCAATATCAGGCTTGGCACGCTCCATCTTTTTGAACAGATTTTGAAGTTTGGGGACATCAAGAAAGCACTGGTAGCGTATAATATGGGTGAAACGAGGCTTCGAGGTCTGCTTCGCAAGCAGAAACCGATGCCAAAAACCTATTTGAATAAAGTGATGGACAACTACAAAATGCTCAAGGAGACATACACAGTTTGAAAAGATACATCGTTGTATTTGCAGTCTTGATGGTAGTGATCCCTGGCATGGTCGGTATCGGATGCGGAGGTTCAAAATCGATTTCTAATCTCACGACCGCTGAGCTCTTCCAGATCGGTAAAGAGAAGTATGACGATGGCAAGTACTTCAAAGCTCTGTCATATTTTCAGGCTATTGTCTATAACTATCCCGGCGAATCAATTGTCGATACAGCTCAATACTATCTGGCTCTGTCCTACTACGGTAACAAGGATCACGAGTTGGCGCAGGTAGAATTCAATCGACTGGTCCTGAACTACCCGGCATCGGTTTATTTCGAGCATGCCGTGCTTTTTCGGGCTGTCTGCGCTTTTGAATCATCACCGGGCAACTACGCGCTTGATCAGGTCGGACTCCAGCAGGCGATTGGACTATTTGAGGATTTCATTATCGATTTCCCCGAGTCGGAGTTGCAGGAGGATGCCCACAAGTACTTAAATAATGCTCGAGACAAGCTTGCCCGGAAGTACTTCAACAGCGCTGTCACTTATACACGAATGGGTGCATACAAAGCGTCTCAAACTTATTATCAATTGGTCATCGACGAGTACACCGACTCAGAGTTTGCTCCCGAAGCTCTCTTTGGTCTGGCCGAAGCCAACTTCAAGGCTGGCGAGTTTGATGAAGCGAGGCGCCTGCTCGACAATTTCCTGACGATTTACCCCGACCACACACTGGCAGCCAAAGTGACGGAGATGGCTGTGGAGGCCGCGTTCCTCAATGGTACCGCGGCGTCCGAGAGAGGCGAGTACGATTCAGCCCGGACCATCTTCCGAAAATTGATTGAGAAATTTCGGCACACCGACCGGGAGCGTTTTCGCAGAGCATACGAATGTCTGGATAAAGTAAACCAAGCTGCAGACGAGGAATCGCAGGTGGAAGATGATGACACCGGCGCACGGGGGGAATTGGGGCATCCTCGGCGGGGCATTTGACCCTGTCCATCGGGGGCACACTACTCTCGCCTCGGAGATCGCGGAAGTCGCGTCTCTGACCGGAGTTCTCTTTGTCCCGTCGTATCGGCATCCGTTCAAGACCGGGGAATTCGGAGCGGTATTTGCCGACCGTGTCCGGATGTTGCAATTGGCTACCCGGGAACGAGAGAGTTTCATCGTTAGCGAGATTGAACATGAGCAGGACCTCCCAGGCTATACCGTCGATATGATTGCTGCCCTGAAAAGCCGCTACCCCGAGGCTGAGTTTAGCTTTCTTATTGGAGCGGACAATCTGACCGAGCT
>DAOUUR010000148.1 GCA_030668045.1 bacterium | reverse complement strand
CTTCTTGAGGTAGTGTATGGGGTAGATTCTTCATCAACCGTGAACAACGGGTATCACTTGTGCGGTACCTTTGAAGGTAAGGATGAGGAGACTGGCGACGGACTGATCGGCTTCCAATTTCAGGTTTCAAAACAAGAGTACGGTGTTACTGAAATGGATACTCAAACAACAAAAGTGGTTAGGGCGCACTTCACGACAGACGGACGGAATCTTCTGTTTGAGCATCTTGAGATTGTTGCTCAGGTTAACAAGAATCCAATCATGAGGAAATGATGGGTACTCTATCAGGGATAGAATCTTGTTATATGGACTGATACTAAGGACCGGCCAAATCATATGAGACTAACCTTCGGCTGTATAGTAGCACTTGCATTGGTATCGTATACAACTGCCAACTGTCAAAATTCAAAGGATGATTCAGGGTGGCCTGTACCTATTTATGATGAGGGTTGTAGGTCTCTAATGAGTGCAATGCATCAAGAGTGGTCAAAAGCAGATGTGGAATTGGGTATTGTTATTTGCAAAAAATTGATTTGGGCATTACTTCTCAATCCTAATGCATTTTATAAAGAATTTTCAGCCGATTCTATCTATTATGAAAGATTCTTAGAATGTGTAGACGTAAGCTTCCCTGTCAAGTAGACAATTCATAAATAGAGTTTTTGGCTGTTTTTTGTTCACGGAAGACTGTTGGTGGCAAACCTCCAAGAGCGTCATGGGGTCGATACTCGTTGTAAGTAATCAGCCACCGATGGGTGATCTCCCGTACTTGATCCAAATCTTCAAACAAGTAACTGCTTAATACCTCCTTGCGGTAAGTTCGGTTAAACCGTTCAACAAAGGCATTCTGGTTCGGCTTGCCGGGCTGGATGTAGCGAATCTCAATACCGTGATCCTGGCACCAATCGACAAAGACCTGTGAGATAAACTCCGGGCCGTTGTCGCAACGAATCGCCTGTGGCAGTCCTCGCCAAACAGATAATCTTTCCAGAACTCGTACTACTCGCTGACCCGGTAACGAAGTATCGATCTCAATCGTCAAAGCTTCCCGGACTCCCTCGTCAAGAACGTTGAGTGTCCGAAAGCGACGACCCACATACAAAGCATCACTCATGAAGTCCAGGGCCCAGACCGCATTCGGGATCGATGGAACTTCCATAGGCTGACGATCACGGTTCGGCAGACGTTTCTTGGTTCGACGTTTATGATTCAAACCCAACTCACAATAAATCCGATACACCTTCTTGTGATTCCAGACCCGGCCATCAAGGCGAAACCGATCATAACACTTCCAAAAACCCCAGCTACGATGTTCATCTGTCATTCTTGTCAAAGCTGATATCACCTCACTGTCTCGTTTCAATCGATCCTGAGGAACCTTGTACCAGGCCGCACGAGACAGACCAACAGCATGACACGACCGTCCAATCGACAACTGACACTCGGCCACCAGATACCGGGCTGCATCACGACGCTCCGGTGGCCTCAGAGCTTTTTTGAGATCAAGTCCTTCAAAGCTGTGTTCTCAAGACTCAAATCGGCAAACATACGCTTGAGCTGGCTGTTCTCTGACTCCAGTTCACGCAACCGCTTCAAGTCCGAGGCATCAAGACCGCCATACTTCGACTTCCACTTGTAGTAGGTTCCGTCGCTGACACCATGCTTGCGGCAAACTTCCCGAATTGTTGTGACTCCGCTATCGGCCTCTTTTAATATCGCAATTATCTGAGTCTCACTAAATCTCGAACGTTTCATAAATCCTCCTGACTTAGTATACGCCAGAAAGCTCTACTTTTAAACTGTCTACCACAAGGGGAAGCTTACGTACCCATCTCCACCACGGAAACAGTGTAGCGGAATCTGCCTGTTGACAAACCAGACATTTCCGGCTATATTGTCGTGTCATCTTGAGTTGGACTTCAGAGAACCATTGGAATCGGACAAGCGTGACTCACAGTGGGAGATGCCATGCACTATCGATCAATTCTGATTGTAATCTGCCTCATTTGTTTTGTGGCTATAGATCATACCAAGGCTCAGACCTGGGAACAGACCAACGGACCATACGGCGGGCTAATCCGTTCTATAGTGGTATCTCAGAACGGCCACATCTTTGCTATGCTAGATGGTCTAGATGGTGGTGCAGTCTTTAAATCTGCCAATAATGGGGCACTCTGGGTGCCGGCTGATAACGGCCTGACGGGCGTGGGTGTTCGCTGCCTGACCGTAAGCCCAACAGGCCGGGTGTTTACCGGTGGAAACGATCTATATGTCTCAGATGACAATGGAGACTCTTGGGACAACGCATGGTCAACGCAACATCCTATTTCTGCTGTGGCAAGCGATCCAACGGGTATCATGTATATGGCAGACGGCTGGGCTGTATATCGATCAGTTGATAACGGTGAGACATGGGTCGAGACAAGTTTCTCTGGGAACGTGGATTTGCTCGCAACGAACCATGAGGGCATGGTGTTCGCTGTTATCTCCTTTGAGCCTCCAGCAGTGTTCCGGTCAGCTGATTATGGTGATACCTGGGAATTAGCCTATGATGGCCATCCAGGAAAGGTAGTGTTCTGCATGGCCGTTGCGTCCAACAATGATATATTAGTTGGGACGTTTGAAGGAGTATTTAGATCGAGCGATAATGCTGCAACCTGGGTCCAGGTGAACAATGGCCTCTGGGATTCTTACATAAGCGCCATTACTATTGATCCCGGAGGCACTCTCTTCGCAGGAACTGGGGATGGTGTCTTTCGCTCGACCGATAACGGGGATTCCTGGCTATATGTTAGTGATGGTTTAACCAACAGGTGGGTTACGTCTCTTGCCATCAGCGCTGACGGTTCGGTGCTGGCCGGAACAGGTGGAACTGGCGTATTTCGTTCCGTAGACAACGGCAACAACTGGGTTCAATCAAGTCACGGATTGCTAGGATCGATCGTATTCTCACTCGCTGTCAATTCGAACGAAGCCGTATTTGCTGGGACAATGGGGGGCGGCATCTTTCGATACGACAACGGCACAGGTGAATGGACTGGATCGACCTTAAGTGACTGGGATTGTGCTAGTCAAGAGGTTGGGGCGATTGCGATAAATGCCGACGACTGTTAGTTGTGGACCTCTCCAGTCTGTTTTGTGAAATTACTGTGGCATAGCAAGTTCCCTCTTGACAACGACATTCTGTTTGTTATACTGAATGTGGTAATCTATAGCTTCTAACAAACCCAATCGGGGAGAAAGTCATGTGGCGATTAGGTAGTGTTCTCGCTTTCGCGTTGCTGTGTTTGCTGTTTGTGTCTTCGGGCGTTTTTGCCTTCGATGATTCCGTTGAACCTGATGGTAAGTTCTCCGACTCCAAGTTCAGCGGAAGTCTCAGTGGCATGTCTCTGGTCATACATAATGATCAATACATCGACGCCAATAGCATTTTGATGTTTGTATCCAAT
This sequence comes from bacterium, assembly GCA_030668045.1. Lineage (GTDB taxonomy): Bacteria > Zixibacteria > MSB-5A5 > GN15 > FEB-12 > DAOUUR01. Next base: position 2,955 of record DAOUUR010000148.1, on the reverse strand, counting down.
ACCGGCAATTTCGCACGAGATATTGACGGTCTCCTGGAGCAACCACTCCAACTCTGGTCGGGTGGTTTCTACTATCCGTACACCGGTATAGCGGATATTGTGAATGGCACCAACGATAACACCCTCGTATACTCTGCCGGGATCTGGATTGGCGCTATTGACGGTGGTGGCGATACGTTGGTAACGGTAGCAGAGTTCGATAGCGAATACTTCCCTGGGCCTATGTCGGGTGGCACCTTTATACCTGCCGCACTTACCAACGATGCCTTCCGAGTGTACAAGCTCCATTCCGATAGTACTGGCGTGAATTCCAATACTGACTATGATGAATGGCCGACATCCCAGGGAGCCCCGCTCGATGGGTCTCTGAATCCTCTCCTGCTTGGCAACCAAACCCTGTGGACTGTTTTCAATGATGCCGATGCTTCGCTCCACAACAACAGAGCGGGCAGCACCGCTCCTCTCGGTATCGAAGTACGCCAGTTGGTCTGGGCGGCGGACTCGGCCGGGCAGGACAATACTCTGTTTATGGACTACCGTCTATACAACAGGGGCTCCAAGGATCTTTATGATGTCTATGTATCTTTCTGGTTTGATCCGGATATCGGTGGTCCATGGGATGACCTAGCCGGAAGCGATACTACGTGCGACCGGTTTTTCGCGTACAACGGTGATGCCTGGGACAGGGAATATGGTGCGGTACCGGCGGCGCTGGCCGGCAAGCTGATCCAGGGGCCGGTGGTGGCGGATGCAGGTTCAACCGCTGTCTACTTCGGTACAACTCTACCCGGCTACAAGAATATCGGTATGACATCGTTTCATAAGTTGACCAGCGCCACTGAGCCGCTCCACTCCAGGGAGTCGTATCGATATATGGCAGGGCTTGATGCTGCCGGTGATCCACTGGCCAACGGTACGTCCTATCAGTACCCTGGCAATCCAATCACGATGACTGGCGATGTCGATATCGATGCAAGTGATTGCCGCATCCTTGTTACTACCGGTCCGATTCCATCGTTTCTCCCCGGGGACAGCCAGCAGGTGATTATCAAGTTATCTGCCTCGGCGGAGCATAACTGGATGTACTCGCTGGCCGACGCACTATACTCTGTTGATACAACTTGTTCGGCGACTTTCCCGACATTCGTAACTCCCGATTCTGTTCGGCCCTGGTTGTACCAGCAGATGGATGTTTACTTCGAGCCGGGGGACGACCGCTGGCTAACCGGAGTGGACTGGGCGGAGAGTCAGTTCTTCGAAGGCGGTGCAGATTTCGGCCTAAATTGGTTCGGCAGTTATCTGGACCCGCAGGTTGATATCGATTCGTTCCCGACAATCGAAGTTCGTTTTTCCAACGCTGTGACACAGAAAGCCTACAGTTACCTCAGGGGTGGACCGGCCCCGTGGGATTACAATGGTTATCACACCGTGCCTTTCACAGTCTGGGATATAGACAATGATCGACAGTTGAATGTCGCTTTCTCTGAGTGGTATGATGATGCCAGTTTCGATTCTACGTGGAATATAGACGCGACAACTGTGGGGAGCCGCGAGTATCTGTTTTTTCTCAATTCCGATTATGCCGGGAATGATCCCCAGAGCGCTACTATTCCATACACCACTATGAACATTGCCGATGATGCTTACTCAATGGATATCCTGTATTCGCTGTGGTCCAAGGTGGAGACTGGCCACACATTTTCGGAACTGGCCGCCGGACATAAACTCATATTCAATGTTGAAGACCTGAGAGCCGATGGCCCCGGCGATACAATCTACTTTCGCGATACCAAAGTGGGATCACAATCGACAAAAATACTTGATATCCGGCAGTACTCCTGGAGCCATTCGATGCTGCAGTTGGACTTGAGTTCGACCGGGACCTTCGACCTTGGCCAGTCGGTGGTTGGATTCAGCGGGGACGGCATAGACAAAATGACTATCAGCTTTACACCCGCTACTACCGACAGTTACTTCGAATATTTTACCATCACCGATACTCTCACGGAGACGGTTTGGCGCACCGTCTACCTGTCCGGTAAGGGCACTTATGGCGGGCCGGTCTGGTATGTTTCTAATTCCGGCGATGATGTCAACAACGATGGCAGTGAGGGAAGCCCCTTCGCCCACATTCAGCATGCGATCGACATGGCCGGTCTGAATGATACCGTTATGGTGGAGGACGGCGCGTACTCGGGGGTGGGTAACCGCGAAATCAACTTCTTTGGTAAAAATCTGGTGCTTATGTCACGCACTGGGACCGACTACGTGGCGATAGATTGCCAGGGAGCGTCCCCCGGTTTCGAGTTTGGGAATGGGGAAGACTCCACCTCGGTTGTTCAGGGTTTTGTTGTGATAAGTGGTGACGACCTCTACGGCGGCGGCGCCGACATCAGCGGCTCCTCGCCCAGGTTTATCGACTGTGACTTCGAAGGCAATCAGGCTGAGGAAGGTGCTGGTGTCAGCTGCCGGAACGGCTCAAATGCGAAGTTTGTTGATTGTCAGTTCATCGCCAATGTCGCCTATTACTCCGGAGGGGGAGTGTTTGTGGAGAACTCTGCGCCTGTTTTCGACGGGTGCATGTTCATTATCAATCAGGCCGATGAAGGTGGTGGTATATACGTTTCCCACTCCAGTCCCCGCTTCGATAACTGTGTCATTCATCACAACGAGGCTCACACAGAGGGCGGTGGCATAAACTGCTACCGTAGCTCCGCGATATTCAGCAATTGTACAATCGTCTTCAATACTTTTGCAGTCGGTGAAGGAGAGGCCGTCTACATAGACAAAAACGTCGACAGCACGGTAGTGATAGAGAACAGCATTATCGCCTTCAATGAAGGGGACGCTGTGCTTTGCCATGGCACTCTGGGAACTCTTGAGATATCCTGCACAGACGTCTATGGCAATACCGGCAGTGACTGGAGTGGTTGTATCGATGGATTAGGCAGCCTG
>DAOUUR010000058.1 GCA_030668045.1 bacterium | reverse complement strand
TGCTCCCAACCTGGTCGGAACAGACCTGAGCCCGGTGGTTGATTTCAAGGTCGAGGAGAACGGTGATACGACCGCTCTTGATCTTGGCATTCTTAGCCAGTTTAACGGTGATCGGGATGGTTCCGATCTTGACCCGGCACTCGCACTCACCAGCAATGTGGCTGATCTGAACGCCACCTACGGCCAGGAACTGGGCCTCATAGAGATCAGACAGGGCGATACCGTGAGATCAGTTGATCTCTCCGCCCCGACGATTGTCACTATCCAGGATATGTTGGATGTCCTGAATAATCCGGCTCTTGGACTTGATATTACCGCCTCAATCAATGCCGATAACCGCGGGATTCAGATTGTAAACAATAATCAAATAACATCGCTTTCTATTAACGATATCGGAACCGGACGGGTCGCCAAGGAGATGGGCATCTTCGGTTCGGGCGACATGATGGGATCACTGCTGGTACTGGCCGACTCACTTGAATCGAACGATGCCGAAGGCGTGGGACTGCTTATGCAGAATATGGATGATGCCATTGATCACCTCCTACACCTGCGTGCAGGAATTGGCGCCCGTGGTATTAGTCTTGAAGATACTTCCACGCGCCTGGTTGATATTGAACTCACTTTCACTCGCCGGCTCTCGGAAGTTGAAGACGCCGATATTACGCGTCTCGTTACCGAACTGGCTACATATGAAAATAATTACAAGGCCTCGTTGATAGCGAGTGCCAAAATAATTCAGCCGTCGCTTCTCGACTTCTTATGGTAAGCGGCGCAAGGGATAGGTTCCTATGATTGTAAACAGTACGAGATTCGGTCCTGTAGAGACACCGGAAGACAAAATCATAACTATGGCCAAGCCGATTCTTGGCTTCGAGGACTTCAAGCAATTTGTCTTAATCGAAATCGACGAAATCCAGCCATTCATGTGGTTGCAGGCGGTCGATGAACCGGCGGTTGCCTTTCTGGTAGTAAACCCGATCCTGGTTTATCCTGACTATCGGGTCGAAATCAATGCCATGGAAATTGGCGAGATTAAGATCGACGATGTGAACAACGTTGAGACCTACGTCATCGTCACTATCGGCGAGAACCCCATGGAAATTTCGGCAAATCTCCAGGGACCGATCATGATTAACGCCGAGAACAATCTGGCCAAACAATTGGTGCTGGTCAACTCCGAGTATAAGATCAAGTTTCCGTTGATGAGTCAGATGCCTGTCGGGGAGACCGCAAAGGCGGCGCCGACCAGAGAAAACGAGATGGCAGGAGTCTGATGCGGACGGGGTCACACCCAGGCTCGCAAATTGTCAGACAGCCTCTTTACGATATCATCGCCCCGGCCAACAGGCTGGCGTGCGACTACACCGAACCGGTCTGGAAGACCGCATTGAGAGTAGGACATGGGAAAGTCGAAGAAAAAATCAAGAACGAACAATCGCATCAACAAGAATACCGCTCCCAAGAGGGCGGCTCTCCGCGACAAAACTAATCTTTCCAGCCACGAGATCGTTTCGATACTCGCCAGAGCTGAGCAATGCGACCAGCCAGGTTCTGAACGCAAAATTGTTGAGTCGTTGAGATTGCTGGGTGACAACCCGACTATCTCCGACCAGCTCCAACGCAACCAGTTTCTTCGTCTCAAGGCTATAGGTCATGCTCACTCCGGAGAATACATTCAGGCAGAGAAAGCGATAGCTGCCGGTTTGCGTGAGGCTCCTGATAACCCCGATCTCTATTTCATTAAGGCATACGTCGCCTACTCAATGCGAGAGTACAAGACCTCCCTTGAAGCCGGCTTGAAAGTAATCGCACTGGCCAGAGAGAAGAACCGGCACCTGCCGCAACTTGAAGAATACTCCTATACAGAGAACAGGCTCTCCCAACTGCTCAATGTAATCGCCTCGGCGTATCGTGAGCAGAGAGAGATCAAGACCGCTACGGAGTTTTTTGAGCGGGCAATAATGGCCGACCCCGGCAATCATCTACCGTATATCAATTTTTCGATGATGCTCAAGACAAGCGGCAACCTTGTCGAGTCAAGCGAAGTTGTGGCTGTCGGTCTGACTCGTTGTAGTCAAGTTCACGAGTTAAGAATGCTTGAGGAGGCATTCAAGAAGAAAGCCTCCATCTCTGCCTGCATGATGGTGAAGAACGAAGAAGAATTGCTGCCCGGTTCTCTGGAGTCAATCCGTAACTGGGTCGATGAAATCGTTGTTGTCGATACCGGTTCAACTGATCGTACGGTCGAAATCGCCGAGTCGTACGGAGCCAGAGTCTATCATCAACCCTGGGCCAATGACTTCTCATTTCATCGCAACTACTCGACAAGTCTGGCGACCGGTGACTGGATTCTGATTATTGATGCCGACGAACGGATTGTCGAAGATGATGTCCCCACATTGCTTCAAGCTATCGAAGAAGACCGCTTCGGCGTTATTTCGTTTAATGTCATCAACGTGTATGGTGCCGATGAAAGCAAAGTTACATTCTTGAACTCGTTTCGGATATTCAAGCGTGAACTCGATCTCAAGTACGAAGGTATCGTTCACAATGTCCTGAAGATTTCGCCCGATCTTCCAGTCTTGCGCACCAGCGTTCGCCTCAAACACCTTGGTTACGATCTCTCTAATGACAAAATGAAAAAGAAATTCGAACGATCCAAACCGCTTCTGGAAAAACAACTGGCCGAGAATCCCGACAACACTTTTGCTCTCTTCAACTACGCCCAGCTTCTGCTTGGTGAGGGGATGGACAGGTGGGAAGAGTTCTCGCCGCAGATCGTCAAGGCGGCCAGTCGTGCGGTGGAGTTGACCGACCCCAACGATCGCAACCAGCGCCCCACTCATCTGATGTGCCTCAACCAGATCGCCTATGCTTGCCTGTATGTTCAGGAGCGTGACAAGGCGATGGAGTATGCCCGACGTGCTCTGGAAATCAAGCCGGATTATCTTGACCCGATGTTAGTGATGGCGCACACCCATGGCGAACTGGGGGAGACCGACGAGTCAAATTCATGGTTTGAGAAATACATAGAGACACAAAAAACATTTGATGGAACCACCAACCAGGATTCGCTCATTCTGTTTCACCCCGCCAGTCAGGCCTCGGCTCACTATGGTCTTGGCCGCAACGCCGAAAGAAATGGCGAGACTGACCGGGCCCGCGACAATTTCCTGAAAGTCTATGAACTCAGCAACGGCTACTACGATACCAACAGCCAGTTGGGTAAGATATACATGGGCGAGGAAAAGTACGAAGAGGCGGAAAAATATTTCCTGGCCCAGATTGAACACTCGTTTACCGATATGGTGACCGCTCTCGGACTGGCCTATATTAGTCTTCGCCGTCAGGATGAATCCAAATTCCTGAAGTACCACCAGATGGCCCTTGAACTGGAGATGGACAAGGTCCATCCCAACTCACTGGTGCGGCTCGGACAGCTTTATCTCAATTTTGACCGCTACCACGAAGCGATTGATATCTTCAAGAAAGCCCTCTCGGTCGGCCATGACGATCTGGAACTCCGCTCACTCATGGCTGGTGCCTGTTACAAAGCGAAGCTCTATGCCGACGCTGCCGAACAGTACCGGGTGATCCTTGAAGGTAATCCGAACTCCCCGGAGATTCTAAACGATCTTGCCAATTGTTGTTTCAATATGGAACAGTACGACCAAGCTGAGAAATACTATGCTCGTGTTCTCGCGGCCAAAAAAGTTCCTGTGGTTACATATCTAAACTACGGTCTGACCACTGCCCGCCTCAACAAACCAAAGGAAGCGATATCAGCGCTTGAGCAGTATATTGAATTAGAGCCGAATCAACCCGCTGTCTGGCGGATCTTGGGCGATTTGCACACCAGGACGGGAAATTTCGAGTCGGCTATTGCCTACTTTGAGCGCTGCCTTAAGGAGAACAGCAGCGACCCGGTGACTTTGTTTGGACTATCGGACTGCTATCTCCATATGGGACATAGGGATTCGGCGATCCTGGGATACCGGCGAATCCTCGATCTTGACCCCAATTTTGCGCCCGCCCGCCAGCGTCTCGAACAATGCGAACAGATTGCCATCGACAGCGGGAAAGCGACTCCAGTTGCGGGTTAACGACGGATATAATTCGCGATTTTTTTTCGATCACATCGTTAAGTTGTCCTGAATTGGGCCGATTATAGTTCTATGATATGGGCGAGAAATATATGGGATAATTTCGTTTGAGAGGAGGATCAAACAAAGCTGGATACGTGGGAGTTCATTGGATTTGCAACTCCACACTGCTTACGCCACACACATGGGAAGTGACTTAGGGTGCAACTAAAGAGACAACTAAATAAACAAAAGGGTAAGGAAACCCTGGAGAGTTCAAGGAGGACTTGCAATGTCACTTCGCATTAACCACAACCTCGCAGCGTTAAACGCTCACCGAAACTTGGTGATGACTAACGAAAATCTGTCGAAATCAATGCAGCGGTTGTCATCCGGTTACCGGATCAACCAAGGTGCCGATGATCCTGCGGGTCTGGTGATTTCCGAACAGTTCCGAGCTCAGATCGCCGGTTTGAACCGTGCGGTTGACAACTCGGAAGGATCAATCAACATGATCCAGACCGCTGAAGGTGCTCTTACTGAAATCAACGCTCTGTTGGTCTCGATGAGAGAGCTGGCCATTCACGCCGCTAACGAAGGCTTCAACGATGCCGACCAGTTGGCTGCGGATCAGGCGGAAATCAAGAACGCTCTGGAGACGATCGATCGAATCGCTGCCAACACGCAGTTTGGTACCAAGAAACTGCTCGACGGCACCAAAGAGAATGTTGCCACCATTAATGGCAGCAACACCTCCCTGATGACCATCAAATCGTCAAATCTGTCCACCGGAATACACTACGTGTCCGCCGTCAAGACCTCGGATCCGAGCGCCACGCTTAACAGCACTTCCGCCGGGTTTGCCCTGGCTGGCACCGGAACCGATGGTGATCCTGTCAACCTGGCCGAGCAGATTTATGCGATCAATGTTGTGCAGGCTTCCGATGTGGCTTCCAAAACCAGCACCACCGGTATTGACATCGTTGACGATTTCGGTAACGGTATCTCGTTTGCCGGTACCGCCCTTCAAGCCGTGATGGGTTCGGTGGCCATGGTGGCCGCTACCGGTCAGGCGACCTACACTTTCAACGTCAACTACCAGGAAAATGGTGGTGCTCCGACCGGTCTGATCTCCCTAAATGTGACTATGGCCAGTGCCGGAACCTCAGCGCAGTTTGCGACCGATTTCAATACCGCTCTCACTGGAACGGATCTTGAAGGTAAGGTGATTGCCTCTGCTGTTGGTGGTGTTTTCAAGGTTCAGTCTGTCAACACGGGCGCTGATTCCTCATTGGCCTTTGAGGCTGTTACAGCTCTCGGTACCGATGGTTCCACTACCAACAACAACCAGCTCTCTACCGTTGTCGCCGGTGATTCTCGCGGTGTCTCTGACAACCGTCTGTCCATTGAGCGCCTCAGCGCGTCAACAGGTACTGCCGTCACCACCGCCTTTACTCTTGGCGCTGGTGAGCAGACGACAATGGCCGGATTGGTAACGCTTCTTAACACTGGCGTGGCCACCGCCGTCGGCGATGTTTCGGGTACTACTACCAGCGTCAAGGATATGGTTCTCGCGCTGGAAGGCACTAATCAGGTGAAACTCAGTATGCGCGATGGTGGTTCAACCTACAAGTTCCGGTTGACTACGGCCGACGCTACAACGGGCGCCGCGACCAACGTTCTGAATCTTGTTAAGGATGCGGCTGCTGTCTTCAACACTGGCCAGGACGCTATTGTCACCCTTGATGGCCATGCTAACAGTGTCGACAAGATTGACTATGATGCCTCTCAGGCCTACACCTGGTACTCTGCTGCTTCTGGCGACGCCGATCGCGGAAGCGTCTCGGTGAATGTAGTCAATAACGAAGCTGGTATGGCCGTTGGCAGCTACCTGCTTGACGTGACGGCCACCAAGTTCTCTGTTGGTGTTGATGGCGGTACCTCCGTAGCCTTTACCGCCGGTGAGTGGGGAACTGTTTATAACTCTGACCGCTCAGAGTCAATTACTCTGAAGTATGGTCTGGCGTCTACTGGTGGTAGTGAGTCTATCACTAACACTGACCAGTCGCTCGTCTTTCAGATTGGCGCCAATGTTGGTCAGACCACCAAGATCAGTCTGCGTAACATGACTTCGACCTCACTGGGCAAGAACCTCACAGGTAACCTGTTCGCGAATCTTTCGACGATCGACGTTACCACCGCCCAGGGCGCTCAGGATGCTCAGTCGGTGGTCGACGCGGCCATGAACGAGGTGTCAACCACTCGTGGTACTCTGGGAAGCTTCCAGAAACACACTCTGGAATCCAACCTGAGAAACCTGAGAGTTGCAGCTCAGAACCTGACCGCTTCTGAATCGATGATTCGGGACACCGATATGGCAAAGGAAATGGCGAATTTCAGCATGAACCAGATTCTGGTCCAGGCCGGTACAGCTATGCTGGCACAGGCTAACCAGATTCCGCAGATCGTGCTGCAGTTGTTCTAATAGATCTGTCGGTTTAATTGTTCGGGGGAAGTTAACTCTTCCCCCGGGCATAAACATTTGAATCTCTGTGGAGACATTGAAGTCATAGACTACAGGAGTAACAATGCCAGGCGCCAATTCAATTGATGGAATCAGTTCCGGTTTTGATACGACCGCCATGGTCGATGCAATTATCGGCCAGGAACGTATCAATGCTGTTTTTCTTGAGAATCGACACGCCCTCAATTCCAGCATAGTTACAGCGCTTCAGGCGCTTCAGGCCAAGTTTATCTCGCTTGGGTCTTCCCTGACAGTACTGTCGAGAAAAGCTACCTTCGAGAACTACGCCGTCAGCGTTTCCGATGATGACGTTCTGACCGCCTCTACCAGTGGCCGAGTCGGCACCGGAACATACGATGTTCAGGTGCTGACGCTCGCTCGTAACCATCAGATAGCCAGCCAGGGTTTTGCAAGCTCCGCTCAGGCAACTTTTGGTACCGGCAGTGTCACGATACAGGTTGGTGACGGCAGCCAGAACGTTATCACTATTGATGCAACCAGCAACAGCCTCGAAGGGATCAAAACAGCAATCAACAGCGCCAATATAGGGGTTTCGGCATCTATCATTAACGATGGTTCTGATTCAAAGGCGTACCGCCTGATCATCAGCTCCAATGAGACAGGTGTCGATAGCCAGATAAGTTTCAGTTCATCGCTTACCGGCGGGGATACGCTCAATTTCTCCACCAGCACTTTCGATGATCCTGAGATAACCAACAAGGACCTCGCCTCAACCTCGGCGATTTCGCTCTACGCTACCGCTGCCTACAGCGGCAGTGAGAACAAGACCTACACCTTTACCGTTCAGGGTATCGGGACGCAGACAGTTGGTGCCGGGTCAATCCTGATTGATTGGGACGACGGTACCAACACCGGCACCATTTCGGTTGACGAAGCCGATGCCGAAGTTATTCTGGCTGGGGTTGGTTCCGATGGACTGACGCTCTCGTTTACCGATGGCGCCCTGACGGCGGGGGATACATTTCAGGTACAGGGATTCGCGCCGTTGCTGCAGGGTGCTGCCGACGCTAAGATCGCCTTTGGCTCTGCCAGTGGGTCCAGTGGTTCACCGATAACAGTTACTTCCAGTTCCAATACGTTTGATAATGTCATCTCCGGTTTGTCTCTGACGGTCAACAAGACAACCACACCCGGAACTAACGAAACAATTTCCACTTCGCTTGATACAGCTGCAGTTCAGGGTCAGATACAGGCTTTTATTGACCAGTACAATGCGATTCAGGAATTTATCGACGATCAAAATACATACGATGTCGATGCCGAGGAATCGGGCATTCTCTTTGGTGACTCTACGGTAATGTCGATGCAGAGTTCTCTCCGGATGGTTGTCGCTTCGGCAGTTAATGGAATAGATACCAAGTTCAACCAACTCTACGCAATCGGCATTCGTTCCGGTGCCGATAGTACGCTGTCGATCAAGGACAGCTCTGCTTTGACCGACGCTCTCCAGAACAATCTTGATGACGTCATTAGCATCTTCACAACCAGTGGAGATTCAGATACAAATTATATCAGCCTCGTGACCGCCTCAGATAATATTGTCGGGGGGAGCACGTTCGAAGTCGATGTCACCAAAGCGGCAACCCACGGCGGTTACACCGGGACCCAGATCGACGATCCGTCCGGTACCGCCCTGACCCTTGACAGCACCAATAATAAACTAAAGTTGATCGTCGACGGAATCATCTCAGACGAAATCGCGCTGACCGCCGGTACCTACAACACCACCGCTGATCTGGTCGCAGAGATTCAGGCGAAGATGGACGCCGATAGTAAGATAGGTGTCATGGGAGCTTCGGTTGTCTGGGTGGACGACGGCGGCGGGCAAGGTCACCTGTCATTCGAGAGCAATACCTACGGTGAGACTTCGTCAATCAAAACCATAGGTACGCAGACGGATAACGCATATTTGAAAATCGGTATGTTGATGGGGGCGGCTGTCGCCGGAGGGAACGTTGAAGGCACGATCAATGGCGAGTTGGCTGATGGTCGTGGGCAGTACCTGACAGGCAAGGATGACAACGATACCACTGCCGGATTGAAACTGAAAATCATTTACGATGAGAGTCAACTTGTCGATGGCAACGAGGGCATTATCACTGTTTCCAAGGGTGTAGCATCAAGGATGGGCGATATTGTCGGCAGCCTCACCAAGGCCAGCGAAGGGACGTTCTACCGGAAAATTAGTTCGTATCGCGCTCAGAATGATTTGCTGCTGGAGAGAGTGGAAGACATTGATGAAAGGCTCGCGCGTCGACGTGAATCGCTTTACAAACGATTCTGGGCAATGGAGCAAGCGATAGGACAATTTAACAGTCAGGGTCTTTTCCTTGACAACCAGTTGGCCTCTATAAATGCCAACTGGGGATTCGGGTCGAAATAACAGACCAACTAGTTGGTCCAAGTAAGTGATAGCTGAAAAACAGAAGTTCAATAACTAACAACCGGATTGATAGGAGCACCATGGACAACAAGATAGGAGCTTACCGAGAGAGCGACACGCTTGGCAAATCACAGATTGACCTGATCCTTCAGGTCTATGACGGCGCCCTGAGTTACTATAACCAGGCCCGCGACGCTTACGAAAAGGAGAACTGGGATAGTGGTTACAAGACACTAGAGAGAGCGCGGAAATTCGTGGTCCATCTCTTCACGACGCTTGACCCCGAAAAGGGTGGCGAAGTGGCCGAGAACCTGGGCAAGTTATATACCTACATCATAGCTCAGACCGATCTTGTGGTAGCCACCAAGGACCTCGTCGTAATTGACAGCATCATAGAAGTGCTCACCAACCTTCGCAAGGGTTGGCAGGGTTTGAAAGAACAGCAACCAGCCGCGGCCCCCGAATCGGACAACAAGGCGTCCGTTC
>DAOUUR010000147.1 GCA_030668045.1 bacterium | reverse complement strand
CCCAACTCACCTGACTTCCGTCCGTCGTTCTTCTAGATTACCCAACCCTCACAAGCCGCCCAGGACTCACACGCCGCAGGCCGCCGGCATTGTGGGAGTTTTCTGCTTGACTTTTCGGTCCTAGATTGTATCCTTTAAGTAGTGAGGGGGTTTCTCTCACGCACCTACAAGGAACACCATGAACGATTTTGACCGCGCCGCTGCTAACGCCGAAGCTGACCTTGACACCATGGAGCTTGGCGACCTAACCGGTCTGCAAGTGGCTCAATGGTTCGCCGAGAACTACATGACCGCTGGCCACAAGCGCCTGGGTCGGATTCTCGTCAAGCGAGCGAAGAACTTCGTCCGCGAGAATAAAGCCGCGTAGATCGCGGCCGCGACAAGACAACTGAATGAATTGCAAAGATTGACTGAGGAAGCGTAGGGTCGCACCCGACGCAGCCAGGTCAAAGAAGAAGTCCCGCCAACTTACAAGGGTGGGCAAGCCGGGGTGGGCACCGTCGGCTCTAAACAGAAAGTACGCGCCCACGAACGCACGCCAGATAACGTCTGGTAATCCATGCACGGTTGGACGGCCCTGTGAATGCGAATACGCAACTCAGGGCTTGTCTATTTAACCCACCTTACCCAAGCGATACAGGCCCACCTCCGCCGGCATTATCAGACAATGTTGGGACATTTGGTTTGACTTTCCGGTCCTAGATTGTATCCTTTAAGTAGTGAGGGGGTTTTCCCCCTCTGGCACACAAGGACCGATAATGAAAAGCATCACCGATAAATCTCACACGCTCGCCGAAGCCCTGCTCCGGATGCGTGACAAGACTCTCGCCGCCGAAGATCGCGGGGATAAGACCGTCTCCATCGGCGTGGAGGACGTGTCCAATCTCAAAGACGCCGCGTTCCGCTGCGACGATTACGCTCGCATGGACACGGAGCGTCACAATGGTTTTATGGCTGGCGTCCAGAGCCAGCGTATCAGTGGCCTGCGGGTCAGTGCCCATTGGGCTGCTGAACGTGGCCACGACGATTTCGCTGAATTCCTTGAGGGTCTGGCGAAAGACTGGGAAGCAAGAGCCAAATGATGCTCACGCTCCTCTGTCTCGTATTCGCTGACCTTCTGGGCTACATCCCCGCTCGGCGCCGTGTCGCCATTTTCACCCTGATCTCATTCGCAATCCTCTGTTGAAAGACCGATAATGTTCGAAGCTCTCACATTCATCCCGCACGACGTTGGCACCCTGATCTCAACTTGGTCCGCTCTCATCGCCATCTGGTCACTGGGCGCCGCTGGTTTCATCAGCATCGCCAAAGAGAACGACCTACCGTTTCCGACCGTCTGATAACACGGCCCGGCGGAGGTTGGCCTGTGCGGCTTAGGTAAGCTGCTATCCGGTATAGTCCGAACTTCGGACTTGACTTTTGGGGCCCACATTGTATCCTTTAAGTAGTGGAGGGGGCAACACTTTTCACCATGAACACACTCCTGACCATCTTTGAACTGACCGATAACAACAAGCGGATGCTCCTGCTCACGCTCATGGTTTTCTGCTCACTCTGTTGAAAGCTCCAATGACCGATAACAAACCCTCCCACATCACTGTTCACCTGAGTCTCATCGACGGCGCTTGGCACTCTGAAGCGAACACCGGCAAGGGCTGGCGCGTCATCGGACGCCGCGTGACCTCCAAGGGTATCGAGTCTGCAACTCGCACATGGATCGCTCGTCACACTGGCGAGAATGGCTCCATCGCCCTCCTCAACTGGTTCGACACCCCGACGCACGACCTCACCGGCGGCGTCATCACTACGAAAGTCTGATAATAATGACCACGACTCCCCGACCTGTTTCTGACACTGACATCCTCGCCTTCTGCGGCAAGCTCGCTGCCAAAAACGTGGCGTATTTCGACAAGCATTACCCCAACCTGAGCGCCCCGTCTTTCTACCCGTCAAAGGGTGGACGCAAGTACGTCCGAATCGTCCGCGCCGACAACCCCGGTCCGGGTCGCTCGGTCCAGTGCTTCGTCGAACGCTCGACGGGTCTGATCTGGAAGGCCGCCAGCTGGAAGTCCCCCGCGACCAACTTCCCCCGTGGCAGCATCCTCGAATCCAACCGCCTGACTGAGGGCGAGAACATCTATGGATGCATCTATGGCCGCTGAACCAACCGCCACAACTGAATGCCCTGTCTGCCATGAAGATCGGGATCCCGATGAAATGGTGGACCACGCGATGCTCGGACGCTGCTGCTATTGGTGCGCCTGTCAACACGATTTCCCCCCGGAGTGGCCGTTCGAACACGGCAACGTCTGATAACCCATGCCCGCAATACCTCACGAACAATCTGCCGAACTCACAAACCCCAAGGGCGAACGTATCCTCTTTAGCTGGGACGCTGACAAGACTCTCCCTGTGACTGTCAAATGCTACGATGCTATCGGAGGCATCGACGCAAAGACCAACCTCCCTCGGTTTTCTGCCCGTCAATTCTGGAACGAAATGCTCGCCGATGGGTTCACCATCAACGTCTGATAATATGCCTCCAAAGAACTTACAACGCACCTGCACTTTCACCACGGTTCACTCCGTGGACTACACTGACCACCAAGCCGATCTCACTGAACCCGGCCCCATGCCCGGCATCCGCCGATTTCAGTGGCACCCGAAGAACCCGAAAGTGACCATCCTGGATTTCAGCTCCGAGGGCACATGCGAACTGGTCCGGGACGTTCCGATGGAACACGCTCGCTACCTGTGGTCGAAGCTCATCAATAAGGGCTGGACCCGGAAGGTCTGATAACCATGAACCCACCAATTCTTGAAGCTGTGCTAACCGACTCATTCGATGGGGGCATGGGCCCGGGGGGCACTGTCAAGTTCCGTTGGCACCAGACTCCGTGTCCCGGCAATGAGCAAGTCTCGATTTTTCGGTATCATCCATCGGGCGAATACAGGGAGTCCTCCTACATCAACCGGTCATCTGCACGCGATGAATGGCGATATCTGCTGACCGTCGGCTACGCTGTGACTCAGCAACCCAAGACCGTGTAAGCCGCACAAACCAACCTCCGCCGGCCACCACTGGGCTCTCAACGCATATCTTACCTATCCTACCTAATCGCCATATTCCTCATAATCGTCAAAACTGCCATAATCGTCATAAACACGATAATCGCCATAATCGTCATAATTGCCAATATCGTTATAACCGTTGGAACTGCCATAACCCGCATAAACCCACCTTTTGTGGCATACGGCAGTTTACCCAGTTTACCCAAACGCCACATGCCGCAAACTTGCCCTATCCTACCCAAGCCGCACAGGCCAACTTCCGCCGGAAGGTTATCAGACGTTGCCGCTGGCTCAGCCGGCGGCGCACGACTTGGCTCAACCTTGGGCTCAGGTTATCAGACGTGCCGGTATAACCCGCAAACCTTCCCTATCTTAACATCGCCGGATCCGCGTGGATTCCGCAGCAACTTGGCGCGTCACCGGGCCCGCACAACTTGGTGCACTCCTAGTTATCGGTCGTTGCCCGGCGGAGGTCCGTTTGTGCGGCTTGGGTAAGCTGGCGACCTTTAGCCTAAATACACATTTTCTTATTATCGCTATTTTCTGGTTCGAGAAAACACCCCCAAACTCGAAAATGAGTCTGATAATCACACCCTCTGGAGCACGGGGACGTCATCCCGGCCTGTGAGGCCTGGCGAGTTATCGGTCGTGGATTTGTTCGATTTTCGGCTTGACTTTCACAACTTGAATTGTATCCTTTAAGTAGTGGAAGGGGGCAATGGGCCGATCCTTAATATGTTATCGGTCGTAGATTTAGTTCGGAATTCGCTTGACTTCGGGAGCCTAGATTGTATCCTTTAAGTAGTGGAGGGGACTTCTCCCCTTCCCTGGACCGACCGATAACACGGACACCGACCATGCCCTGGACCCCCCTGACCCCGCACCTGAAACGACACGCCGACAAGCTCGCCAAGGCGAAGCTCACGACGCGCCCTGCCTGCTGGACTCACAAGCGTAAGACGCTAGCCAGCCAGCATAAGCTCGGTTTCTTCGCTCGCCTCAAGTTCTACCTGAGGGCTTCGAAGTAACCTACCACAAGCAAACTCTCTTTATCACCGACACCGGCGCCTGGATGTTCATCTGGAAGGATGGATCCTGGAACGTTGGTGTTATCCATATAGACACATTTGGTGATATTCTGTCTCATCGCACTATGTCACGAACAGACGGAAAACAGCTATACGAGAGCCTGCGCCATCGTGATGGCGCTCTGGTCAGCGGAAACAGCGAGGGCATAGAGAAGCTCCCCGACTACAAGCGGACCATTGATTGGCTCCTGGAGCGAATTTGAGAACCCTGAAACGACAGACCATCCGCGGCAACGACGGATATATGCATATTTTCTATTGGGCCGTCTGGGCTAAGAGAATCGTCATAGTGAAAGAACACCAGGCTACCGCAATGGTCGCTTGGAAGATTATGAATGATTTGCCATCTGCTCGTAAGCTGTGGCAGCGTGTCGCTCGCGGGTGTCCTCCGACAGTGCCAGCCGGTATAATCGGCCCCAAAGAGGCTGTTGACTCAATCTCTGAATGGAACTCCGACCGCATTAAGTGGGTTCGCATGATGTTGGATAAAGACTAGTATGAAGTTTCACACCGTTACCGTCACGCGATCTCAACCCGACCATAGCACAGTCCAGCGGTTTGTTTGGGAGACTACCTGGAATCCCGAAGCTGTAGTTGTCATCGAAATGATACACGATAAGGCCGAGACTGTCACATTGTATCCGACGGCACACGCCCGACAGATATTCTTGGGACTCATCAACGCCGGGCGTATAGCCTATGGCACCGCTTCCTTTGTATGGGACTCTGAGAAAACTATGCTCAGCGACGAAATGCACAAGGCGCTAAGACTCCTCCGACTGAATTCGGCAAATACCGTATGATATACCTGACCACCAGTTTGCTTGAGTCCCAACGAACAGGGCCCAGCGTGCTCCGTCGATTTGTCTGGAGTCCAGCGGCAACCACCGGTGTAGTGATTATATCGTTCCACCCCACGGCAGCAAACACCAATACGGTCAAGCTGTTCTCTAGAGCAGTTGCTCGACATATGTACAACACCTGGCTTGCAAGGGGCTCAAAGGTTCAGGACAGTGCGAAACCCCGTAACTCGACCGGTCGCTCTCTCTGCAATGAGATGTCAGTGGCCCTCAGCCTGATTCGTTCAGACCTCTCTAGAGAACTCTCTTAATCACGCCGCTTTTAAATAGACAACGCCTTGCCTCTATACAGGCAGGGCGATTTGCATTGGTGGATTGGATTATTACAGGCCTAGCTGTTTTCTATACCACGCCCCATATCTTTTAGAATGGTGGTGGCGAATGCTGAGCCGTCTGCAATGTTTAGCGAATTCTCTGCTATTTGCGTATCCAAGTGTCCGAAGATAGGCGTCACGTTGGGCGGCTAAGGCGGACGCTCGGAGAACGTCGTCAGCGTGCTTTCTCTCGCTCTCACATAGGTTCGCGTACTCAGAAAAGTCCATCGGTGTCTCCAGATCGTGAGCTATGTCCGTCGGTGTCGCCCGCTCATATTACCTTTTTAGTGTTATTTTAGTACCCCACTTTGAAACACTTTGAAACACTTTACCCCACAAACACCCCTAGCACTATCAAGGCGTCGGTTAGCAGGGATACACCAACCCACCCGGAGCAAGTCTGTTTACTCGCTGAAATCCACTCCCGATAAGGCTTTTCCATAGTTTGCGGGCGATTACTGCTGCCTCATTTGTGGTACTGTACGCTCTCGTTGACTTGGAAGAATAGTCGTAATAGTATATTTTCACATTGCCTTCGGGATCGGTATGGTCCCAACTAAACTCGACTAGCTCTTGATCTTTACTTAGTGCAGCAATCATGGACGCATTATCCGAGCCTCAGCAGGTATCACAGTATATCCCTTGGAGACGAGCGTTCTCCAATATCCACGGGCACGGCCAATGTTCATCATATCAGCGGATAGCTTGACCATACCATCATACAAGTACACTAGGACTTCATCATCAGGTTGCCGGGTCAGTGCTTTCCATACGAACACAATCCTTTTATTTTCTCTACCTAATTCAGCTCTCATCTCGACCTTGATATCCTGCTACTCGTTTGTAACCGTAGTCAACCAGTTGTGCCCAATAACCACGGGCAAACTTCATACTATATGTCTCATCGGAAGATTTGGTCTTGTCTTGGTATATGAATACGCGGACTTCATCGTTTGTGATGGACATTATTTTCCAAATGAATACGATGCTTGTGCCGCCATGACTTAATTCAGCTCTCATGTTATCCCTGGTATAATCCACTCGCCGCCAGGGACACCCTGAAACGGATTGAGCGTT
>DAOUUR010000273.1 GCA_030668045.1 bacterium | reverse complement strand
TCGGGTTTGAGGACGGCTACGAAGGGCTGATTGAGGGGCGTTACCGCAAGATTGATCTGCGGGATGCTTCCGGTATCCTCGCTCAGGGTGGGACAATCCTCGGCACTTCCAACCGAGCCGACCCGTTTAGATTTCCGGTCATGCAGAACGATGGTTACGTCTATCTGGATCGGTCGTCGCAGGGCGTGCTCAATTACGAAAAACTTGGTCTGGATGCGCTGATTGCTATCGGCGGCGACGGAACAATGGGCGCTTCTGCCGGAATGATTGAGAAGGGTCTGCCAATTATCGGAGTCCCCAAGACAATCGACAACGATCTGGTTGGAACCGATGTTACTTTTGGCTTTGATTCGGCTGTGATAACGGCCACTGATGCGGTTGATAAAATTCACACGACGGCGCAGTCTCATCATCGCGTTATGTTTGTTGAGGTGATGGGGCGCTACGCCGGGTGGTTGGCTCTGTGTTCTGGTTTGGCCGGGGGCGGGGATATCATTTTGCTGCCGGAGTTCTCATACGATCTTGAGGCTATCTGCGATCAGGTCAGAACTCGTAATGCGCAGGGAAAGAATTTTTCGATTGTGGTCGTAGGAGAAGGGGCCAAACCGGTCGGTGGCGAAATGGTCGTGAAACGAATGGTCAAACACTCTCCCGATGCTATCCGTCTGGGTGGCGTCTCGCATGCTGTGGCCGCTGAGGTGGAGGATATGACCAAAATCGAATGTCGCGTCACGATTCTCGGCCATCTTCTCAGGGGAGGCAGCCCCAGCGCCTTTGATCGAGTGCTGGCGACACGTCTCGGTGTAGAAGCGGTGCGAATGGCGGCGCAGGGTGAGTCGGGAAAACTGGTTGTCCTGAAAGACAACCGTATGGATTCGATCCCGATCTCCGAAGTTGCCGGGAAGATCAGAACCGTGACTCCCGATCATAATCTGGTCAGGACAGCGCAATCGCTGGGGGTGTGTCTCGGTTTTGCGCATGGTGAATCTCCGGAGAAATACTATGACCCCGTCCAGGTTGCGCCTCGGCAGGGGCAGGAGGAGGACTAATTTGAGAGGCTGTCAGATTCGCAGGATCAGACTACTTTGATTACGCTCTCATTTCACGGAGCAGCCGGGACGGTGACCGGCTCCAAGTACCTCTTGACGGTTAACAACCGGAGCATTCTGGTTGACTGCGGGATGTTTCAGGGTTCGCGGCAGTTGAGGCAGAGGAATTGGCGGAAGATGCCGTTTGAGGCGTCGGGTGTTTCGGCGGTAATTGCCACCCACTCGCATATCGATCACATCGGGGCTATTCCAAGGCTCGTGCGTGACGGTTTCTCGGGGAAGGTTTTTGCAACGCCGCCGACTGCTGATATCGGTCAGGTATCTTTGATGGATTCGGCGCACCTGATGGAAGAAGATGCGGCCTATCGCAACCGCAAGAAACTGACACGGCACAAAGTTGCCCGACCGCTTTTCTCACGAGAGGACGCAGTGAAGGCCGTTGAGCTGTTTTGCCCGACCGAACCCGGTTGCTGGACGGCTATCGGTTCGGAGTTTCTATTCAGGTTTCACATTGCCGGACACATCCTCGGTGCCATGAGTGTTGAAGTAAAACTAAACGACCGGGGCCGCAAAACATCGATCCTTTTCTCCGGTGATATCGGTCGCTACGCCGTACCACTTGTTTCCAATCCCGCCGAACCGCCCGAGACCGACTATCTGGTATGCGAATCAACCTATGGCAGCGATGTCCATCCGCCCGAGGATCCGTTCTTCATGCTGGCCAGTGTCTTAGACGATATCATCAAGCACAAAAGCGTTCTGCTGGTACCTGCGTTTGCTGTCGGTCGCACGCAGCAGATTGTTTACATGATCAACACCCTGATACGTATGGGGAGAGTCAAACCGATTGATGTCCATATTGATTCACCGATGGCCATCAAAGCGACGAACATCTATCGCAAATATCCCGACTACCATACGATTGATCTCAGCGCAATTGGCGATGATGACGATTTTCTCGGCGGTCCCAATGTTCACATCCATCGTGACCGGGCTTCATCGAAAGCGCTCAACAAACTGAAGGGACCGGCTGTCATTATCTCAGCGAGTGGCATGATGACCGGCGGTCGTATCATGCATCACCTGATTCATCGTCTGCCAGATCGCAAGACGACGCTGGCACTGGTTGGCTTTATGGCGCAGGGGACACTCGGGCGCAAGGTTGACGACGGTGAGAAACTGGTCTATGTCCACAAGAGGCCGGTGGAGGTTCGGGCGCGGGTGATGAAACTGGGCGGGCTTTCCGGTCATGCCGATTATTATGAGATAGGGCACTGGCTGGAAAAGGTTGAGAATAAACCAAAACAGGTGTTTATTACGCATGGTGAGCCGGATGAGTCAAAGGCAATGGCCGCTTATCTGAAAGAACAGAAAGGTTGGTCCTGCACTATACCGGTTCTTGATCAGACTTTTGAACTTGAAACAGACGGAGCGCAAGCTGATGAGAAAAGCCACCAAGGCTGAGCAGAAGAAAATGGTTGAGCGCCTGAAACGCTCATCGGCATTCAAGACGGCATACAAAGACGCCGAATTCATTAGCCGCGACTATCTTCGTCCCACCCGACTGCAGTTGGAACTGTTGAAACCGGAGATGGTTCTCAGACACCATAAGATTACATCAACTATCGTCGTCTTTGGCGGTACTCGGATCACCGAACCGAAAGAGGCAAAAGCAGAGGTCGGTCGGCTGGAACAAAAACTGAAGAAGAATCCGAGTGATGCGACCCTCAAGCGTCAACTCACTACCGCGAAGGCAGTGCTCCGCAAATCCCATTTCTACGATGAAGCCCACGAGTTTGGCCGACTGGTTTCGGCCGAAAGCCAGCAGAACGATGATTACGAATATGTCATCGTTACCGGGGGTGGGCCCGGTATCATGGAAGCGGCCAACCGAGGCGCATGGGAAGCCGAGTGCAAATCAATTGGGCTAAATATCAGACTCCCTATGGAACAGGAACCGAATCCGTATATTAGTCCCGAGCTTTGTTTGAATTTTCACTACTTTGCAGTTCGTAAAATGCATTTCATGCTTCGGGCTAAAGCGCTGGTTGCTTTTCCGGGTGGTTATGGAACGCTTGATGAACTTTTTGAGGCGCTGACGCTGGTGCAGACAGAGAAGATGCAGCAGTTGCCGATCATCCTGTTCGGTGAGGAATACTGGAAGAGGTTGATTGATTTTGAATACCTTGTCAAGGAAGGTACCATTGCGCCGGAAGACATCAAGCTGTTTGTCTATGCTGACAAGGCGAAAGATGCCTGGGAGTATATCAAGTACTTCTACAAAACGAAGGTATCAGGCACCCAGTAGATTCCAGCAGCCACTATCTGATCAGTGTTATCTCAGTCAGCCTGATGGTCGAGATAGAACCGAATGAAGTCATCTCCCTTTGAGGTCAGGTCGTAGTAGGTGTGATTGCGGTGTTTGATCCACTTGTTCGCCGAGATCCCTTTGCGATACTGTACTATTTTTGGTTCGACTCGTTCCAGCAGAGAGAGGTCGCGAAGTTTGCGGTGGTGGCCGAAGGCTTCGGTCTTTGAGATACCAACAGCTCTGGCGACTACCAGTGAATAGTCAATTCCCATCTGAAGATGATGTTCCAGGATTGCGAAGTCGATTCGGTCGAGGCTGTCGTAGATGTCGTCCGGTTGAAATCCACTCGGCTTTAAAATGTCTCCCCATTGTAAGTTGACGAGCCTTTCCTGATCGGTCGCCTTCAGACTGGGGCAATCATGACGGTGGACCTTCAGGACATTGTTGTGGGAGTAGTAACCGATGATCTTATCATCCGGGCGGGGAGAGCAACACCGGGCCTGCACATACTCGTCTTTTAGCTTGATTTCCTCGGCCATATGTCAATATATACTTAATTGCAGAAATCGGTACTCTGAAATCGAGGGAATGAATACAACCAATGACTGACTCACTGATATCGACACCGGCAGGAATTCTGGCCGTTCTGGCGGGTATAACTTCGTTTTTCTTCTATCTTGAAAAGAAAACAGAGTGGGGGTTTTTCAATTATTTCCCACCGCTGATATTTATCTATGTACTGCCGGTAGTCCTTTCCAACTCCGGACTGATTCCGACCAAAGCGCCGGTGTACGATT
>DAOUUR010000475.1 GCA_030668045.1 bacterium | reverse complement strand
CCCGATGACTGCCCGGCGATTAATAGAAGTGCCGAGCACAGGACTAATTGCAGAATAGTTCTGTTTTTATGGATCATATTCCTCTTCCTGATACGTCGCCTTCGTTACTCAGATTACAACTTCTACAAACGAACCATGCAGACAAGTAAAAAAAAGCCCCGCAAGCGGGGCTTAACCCGCAAGCGGGATTTAGCTGTGCAACTATAACAAATGCAATTAGAAAGTGAAACCAATCGAAAAACGCTGAACAGACTGCAGACGCCCAAAATCTTGCCATGAGTAGTCAATGATCAGCTTAGTGTCTTCAGCAACGCCTGTGATAAGTCCGCCCCCGAAAGCCAACCCTTCCTCATCGGTTCTCATCTTGTAACCGCTCCGAAGGAAAAATCTCTGATCGTAAGCATACTCTACTCCGATCGCTCCCTGGCGTTGGTTGTCGCTGGGATGTTTCATTTCGGTCGACAACATAAGCGTGCTCTTGGGCCCGAATTCAAAGTCATAGGCCATGCCGAACCTGAACACCATAGGTAAATCATACGGCGTGGTCTTAAGTTGCGCTCCGACCTCTCCGTTTTGGCCGTCTCCCTCTCAGGGATCATAGCCAATATCCAGGTCGGTGCCGCTGAATTTCAACTCAGGTCCGAGATTGGAGATACTCATCGCCAGGCGCAACGAGCGAAAACCGGTATAAAGAAGAGTTCCAAAATCGAGGGCATAGCCGGAGGATCTTTCGTTGTGAATTTTCTCGCCGACATACTTGGCTGTCACTCCGAAAGCGAACCTGCTGGTTAATTGTCTGGCAAAAGAGAGCCCAGCGGAATAAGACGATGCCGAGTAGAAATCACCGGTGCCTTCCTGGTTCTCAAAATTGGTAATCTCCTGGTCACCCATCGATAGAACAGTCGCCGACAATCCAAACACGCCGACATCTTCAAAGTACTTGGCAAAGGCAACGTAATTGAGATTTATGTCGAGCACCCAGTTGACGTTGGTAAAACGTGCTGCCGAGTTTTCAATCTCGACCAGACCCGCCGGATTCCAGTACAGGGCATATACGTCGTTAACCGATGCTACCGAAGCTTCGCCCATTCCCTGATATCTTGGGCCAACGCCTATCTTTAGGAACTGAGCTCCACTGGTACCCACCTTGGTCATTTCGGCAGAGGCAGCGACAGCCAGCAGAAGAACGAACATTGCAATAATGGCTTTTTTCATTCTGCATCTCCCTTACTTGATAATCGCAAAGCGGCCAAGGTGTTCTCCATAGGGTGATTCCACATGGAAGAGGTATATTCCGGAAGCAATCTGGATCTGGTCCTTCGACTGAAGGTTCCAGAGAACCGCACCTTCGCCGGTTATGTTTACGATAGTTTTGACAAGGTCTCCAGCAAGAGTGTATATCCTGATAGTACATTCATCCGGGACATTGTTAAAAGAAAGCTCACTTTCACCTTCGCCTGTTTCGACCAGCGAAGAGTAGTGAGCATAATACGGATTTGGTACAACCTTGATATTTTTCAGATTGGCCTGAGCCGAAGCACTGTTGACACCATCAATCTTAAACGTATACGAGTCATTGGGTCCGAACAACGGCGCACCGCCAATCGACAGGATATCGCCGTCCGCAGGAGCATAATTCGAACTTTC
Source organism: bacterium (assembly GCA_030668045.1). Lineage (GTDB taxonomy): Bacteria > Zixibacteria > MSB-5A5 > GN15 > FEB-12 > DAOUUR01. Next base: position 823 of record DAOUUR010000475.1, on the reverse strand, counting down.
AACTTCAAAACGCCAGCCAAGCAAGTACGGAAATGCCTCGGCGGTAAGATCGGTCGCTGGATTGTACGGGTAATCGATAATGGCCAGCCCATCGCCAGGCGACCAGGCGCCGTCAATCGGCCACTCATCCATACCGAGTGAGACTCTCTGATTTGTAGTCATGTTCCATACTTCAAACGGTACGGCCGACTTCGGATACGGAACACCATCAAAACCTTCCCACATTGAGACGGCTTGAGTCGAGTCGGTCGAGTAGCGAATCTCATAGGTTGGTCTATATTGAGCGCTCCCAAAGGCGTGGGCATCGTTACCAGTCCAATAGACTAAAATCGGACCATCCAACGAACCGATAGCCAGAGTGGTGTCATTTCCACTGAAGGCGGTTTGGCCAAACGTTGCCGGCTCATGCTCGGCGTCAAGGACAATCACTTGAATACCTTCGGCGATTTCACATAGTTCCGGATCGACGCTCATATTTGTCTGGTCCGCCAGCACAGTATCACCGGTTGTAACATTGATAAGATGCCAGGTCGTGCCGGTCGCGCCGTCTTCAAACACGACGCTATATTCGGACCCCAGGGTGGCACTTTCATCAAAGATCGTCGGAATGACCTGACCCGCCGGTATCAACTCATCACCGGAGTGGTCAAGGGTGACGGTAGCGGCAGCTTCGATAAATCCAGCCGGATTTGTTCGTGGCGTACAGGCAACCACATTGATCACCTGCCCGGCAACACCAAAACCAGACTGCAGGACATCGACACCGGCACCTTCATCACCGAGATCAAACGCCGCCAGGCAGTACCAGTATTCCACGCCATTG
>DAOUUR010000422.1 GCA_030668045.1 bacterium | reverse complement strand
AGGCTTTGAAATCACGGTCGAGATTGACATTGATTATGTGCTTCTCGTTTTCGTTGGCGCCAACAATGAAATTCTTAAGCTGACCCACCAGCGGATCGACCACAATTTCCACCTCGTCACTCAAACCAACCGGCCCAGCAAACCCGACCGGAGCGCCAGTATATTTCATCACCTGGTCGGCATCAGCCATCTCAAGTTCAATCGAGCCGACTGCGTTTTTCAATTTCGTTTCGTTGACATCACGATCACCACGTACCATCGCCGCAACCGGTTTACCGTCTGCCATGTACAAAAGCGTCTTGACCAGACGAGTGCTCTCTACCTTGAGAAATGCAGTGACCTCTTCAATCGTGGCGGCTCCCGGCGTGTCAACAACTTCGCGATCTTTCAGCTCGGTATCAATCGCCACCTCGGCCAGATCGCGGAAAACGGCCTTTTCGATATTGGCCGCGTAATCCGACGAGTCCGAATAGAGGATCGTCTCTTCCCCGCCGTTGGTATCGACCAGAAACATGAACTCATGCGCCTGCTTGCCACCCATCGCGCCGGAATCAGATTCGACCTTGGTCACTTCGAGTCCGGCCCGCTTGAAAATCCGGAAATATGTATCGACCATATTCAGATACGATTTTTCAAACGATTCCGGTGTGGCATCAAAAGTGTAGGCATCTTTCATAATAAACTCACGCCCGCGCATCAGTCCAAACCGGGGGCGGATTTCGTCCCGGAACTTGACTTGAATCTGGTACAGGTTGAGAGGCAGTTGGCGGTAGCTTTTGATTTCGTTGCGAACAAGAAACGTAACCGATTCTTCGTGCGTACCACAGAGGACAAAATCGTTCTGGTGGCGGTCTTTCATCCGCATCAGTTCCTTGCCGACCGTATCGTAACGCCCGGTTTCTTTCCAGAGATCAGCCGGACACATGACTGACATGGTGATCTCAAGCGCGCCGGCGCGGTTCATTTCTTCGCGCACGATGTTTGAGAATTTCTCAATCACGCGCTGCATCAGCGGCAGGTAGAGATAGATTCCGGAGGCCAGTTTTCGGATATAGCCGCCTCTCAGGAGGAGCTGGTGCGATACGAGTTCGGCTTCGGTTTGTTTTTCACGAAGAGTAGGTATGTAGGCCTGCGACCAACGCATAGTTTTGTCCTTTGTCGTTCATAAGTTCTGTTAAAACAGGCTCCGCCTGCGGGCACACCCGTTTTAAATCATGCGCCCAGCCGCTCAAGCTAGCTAAAACAGGCTATGCCTGCTTGAACCAGGCTATGCCTGCGCGAATTTGCTTAACATACGCTTTTTGCCCACAGACGCAAGCCTCAACATTCCACGCCGGCGCGCCGGTTCTAAGTTAGGGCAACCCCGTTTTGGGTCATGGCCGCAGCCGCTCAAATATGCTAAAACAGGCTTCTTGTGGGCGGCAGACCCCCCGGTCTGCCCCTTGACATCCGATCCTCCAGGCACACAAACGCTGCAGCAGACGAGGACGTCTGCCAGCCACATCATGCTAAAACAGGCTTTGCCTGCGAGGTTTCCTGTTGCGTTTGAGGCTGTTCCAACTTACACTGATACTTCGACGATACTAAGACAGATTTATCTGTGCCCCCGTGGTGTAACGGATAACGCACCGGCCTCCGGAGCCGGTAATTCAGGTTCGATTCCTGACGGGGGTATTACTAGAATTGTAGGGTTGACTTATGCTTGAATGGGCTTTTTGAGGCAAAGGAGGCATAGAGAAATGCGAACATACGATAATTGGCGGCAAGATGAAGTTCGAGTTACGGAGCTTTTGCTCGACACGAAGAACCCGAGAATCTCCGGTGTTCAGAATGGGATATCCCAAACTGGTTTAGTAGCGGCGCTAATTGAATTCGACGAAGTATTCGAACTTGCAAAGGATATTGCGTCTATCGGCTATATTCCCGTTGAGTCACTGGTGGCAATCAGGGAAAGACGTAAGCTCATTGTTGTAGAAGGCAACAGGCGGCTGGCGGCACTTAAACTCCTCATTAGCCCCGATATAGCACCCGAGAAATATCACCGGAAATTCAGACATCTTGCGAGCTCCATCGATCCGACCGCTATCGAAACCGTTAAGATTCTTCTCGCCCCAACACGTGCCGAAGCAAATCGCTTCATTCAAAGAAAACACACACCTGGGTATTTAAGGCCATGGAAGCCAATCCAGCAAGCCAGGTTTTACAAACGTCTGATGCAACAGGGGGCCACTCGACAAGAACTTGCTGAGGATTTTGGCATAAATGTGGCAGAGATTAATAAGTACCTGAATCGTCTAACTATGTACAGCATAGCATGTGATTTGGGGATCCCCGCGGATGAGGTAAAGATAGATGTAAATGATCCGAGAAAGTTTCCAGTATCTACCCTTGATCGGTTGTGCAATGATAGTCAGGTGCAGTCCTTTTTGGGTGTCTCGTTTGATCCAGACAAGGGACTTGTGGGCAAGATTGATCCGCGCGAGTTCCAGAAAGGGTTCCGTCGCATAGTGGTTGCTCTGGGCAACGAGGAGCTCCACTCCCGAAACGCCAACACGAAGGAACAGATCCGTAAGTGGCTTGATGGCCTCAAAGGAAATGATCGTCCAAAGCAGAAGAAGGGGACATTTTCGGAAGAAACTCTGCTTGGCGGTGGAAGTGGCAGGGGGAGAGCGATAGAGAAACCAAAGAAAAGAAAACTTCCACAGAGAGGGTTGATCCCGAGGGAATTGAAGTGCAACTTGGAAAGCAGAAGGATAAAGATCACGCTGGACGAACTTCAGAGGTTATCCGTAAGGTCGTATTCAAATGCTGTTGCTGTATTGCTACGTACGCT
>DAOUUR010000201.1 GCA_030668045.1 bacterium | reverse complement strand
TTTCGGGAATAGAGGCGATAGAAAAGTGCTGGTTGTCATCGAAGACGAAGTACTCGTATGCTTCATCTGTTATGATCATGAGGTTATGCTGCAACGCGAGCGAGGCCAACTCACGAAGTTCCTTTTCGGAGAAAACCGTGCCGGTCGGATTATTGGGCGAGCAGCAGATAATCGCTTTCGTTTTAGGAGTGATTGCTTTTCTGATGGCGTCGAAATCGAGGGCGAAACCTTTTTCCTCTACTGTAGGGATTAATACCGGTTTCCCTGAGGCGATTGTAACCTGTCGGATGTGGGTGGAATAGGTCGGTGAGAACAGAAGTACTTCATCTCCGGGGTCGATTATCGCCATTATAGCAGCGGAGAGTCCTTCAATGGCGCCGACCGTAACAAGAATCTGCGAGATATCAGCTTCAACAGCATTGTCTCTTTTCAGTTTTTTAACAATAGCCTCTCGCAGGCTTACAAGGCCGGCGTTCTCAGAGTATCCGTCTACCTGTCCGTTCCTAATGGCTGCGATGGCTCCATCTCTAATGTGATCCGGAGCTCCCGTCGTCGGTTTTGCCCAAGAGAGAAACGCTACATCGTCTACTTCCTTTGACAATCTCGTCATCTCGTGGATCGCCGATTTCGGAATCTGTGAAACTCTGTTGGATATTCGGGCCGTATTTTTCGTCATGTTACATTCCCTTCTGTCCGGGGTAATGGAAACACTGTATTCCTGCCTATTGTTTCTTATAATATCATATATTTAACAGTTGGGCATTAAAAAACCTCCCGATTGGGAGGCTTGAATTCAAAACGGTCCCCAACCTCACTCAGCTATGCGCGGAATTTGTTGTGCCTGCTTAAAACAGGCTTTGCCCATTAAAACAGGCTTTGCCTGCTTCGGCTACGCTCAGGGTGGCAGGCTATGCCTGCCCCCAAAATCCCTACAACAACACGCCTGATTCCATGACCGCCCACTAATGCAAAGGACATCTCCGTCATGGCCGTCAGCAAGAAACAACTCAAGGCCAACCGCCGTAACGCCAAGCGATCCACCGGACCAAAAACCAAACAGGGCAAAGCCGTCGCCAGCCGCAACGCCATCACCCACGGTCTCGCAACCGCAGGTGTCGTCATCGACTCGCCCCACCTCAAAGAAGACGCCCGACAGTACGACCAACTTCTAAAATCGTTGTTCGAAGAACTCCAACCCGAAGGCGTCCTGCAACAACACCTCGTCGTCAAAATCGCCAACTGTCTTTGGCGCTACCGACGCCTCATCAATGCCGAAACCGCCCGGATCAACAACCAGCTCGACTCCGCCGCCGACAGCCACCGGCTCCTCTCTCGCCTGAACTCAGACAGCGACGATTCCGACAACTCCGAGTGCGATCCCGACCAATCCCCCCGCCCCGCCGACATGATCGCCGCTCGATCAATCCCCACCGGCACCTTCTGCATAAACCTGATGCATTATGAAATGCGCCTCGACAAACAACTATCCCGCGCCTACAAACTCCTGTTCCATCTCCAGCTCTTAGCCGCATCAAAAAAGGGCGCCGCCGCCCCTGAAGGCCACGATGTGACCGCGATACCACCAAAAAAACTACCAACTCACCACTCCCCAACCAATAATCCACCGAACGAACCCATTTCCCCACAACCCATTGACCCATAGCTGCTTACCCCCTTTATGTACGCACAAAAACTCTCTTGTGCCTTATTCAGTTCTGCAGGTCATGGTTGCTTGCAACCTGACAAGCCGACTGATGCCCTGGCCTATAGCTTGCTGACTACGCGGTGCGATTGTTTCACGCAGTCATTGAGACTGATACCATAGTAAGCGTTACCGGTCACGTGGATGTTTCCAAGGGTTTCCAGCTCGGTTTCGATTTCGCTGAGGATATCGCTGTGTCCAATCTTGAACTGCGGGATACCGTGACGCCAGCGATACAACTTCACCAGTTCCGGGTCACCCTTGAGTCCAACGATACCATCGAGATCATCGCGGACAATCCTGACCAACTCGTCATCTGATAATTCCAGCGATGCGTGGTCACCGTCGCCACCAACCATCGTGCGAAACTGCACTTTGCCCTCAGGGGCGCGTGCATCGAAAATCGACGATGTCCAGATCGACCCGAGGATCCGTCGTTTCTCTTTCGATGGAACGAGAAAGCCAAAACCATCAAGAGGCCGGCCAACGTTTTCCCTCGCGTAGCCAAAACAGACCACCGAGATGGGAGCGTACGGAATGCTCGCAAGCGCTCCTGCCAGACCACTTGATAACGATTGGACCAATGTCGCAGCCTGGTTGGATGGCACCGCCAAAATAACAGTACGCGCCTGTTCGGAGCGACCATCGGCGAAATTGACTCGGTAGCCATCGTTCTCTTTGGTGATCGTCGTTACCGACTGACCGGTGGTGATATCGGATTCGTACCGTTTGTGAAATTGATCGACAATTCGATGGAGGCCACCACGGAACGATGTCAGCCAACCGCCGGGACCGGACGGCCCTCCCGATTTCTTGCCCTTAGCTTTGGCTGCTCTTGCTTTGGCGATCATCGCCCTGAACAACGAACCGTGTTCCTGTTCCATCTCGCGCATGATCGGGAAACACGACTTGAGCGAAAGCTGATCAGCGACTCCTCCGAACACTCCCGAAACCATCGGCTGGACCAGATAGTCTGCCGCTTCACGACCTATACGTCGCTGGACAAAGTCGTATATCGATTCATCACCGTCCGGAGCCGACCGAGCAAATGGTTCACCCATCACCCGCAGGCGTCCTTTGAGACTGAGGATGTCCGACGTCAGAAAAGCCGGTGGCTTCATCGGCACCTGGCGTAACTTGCCCTTGCGAAGGATGAAACGGTTGGAGACGTTTTCGTTGGCGCGTTCCAGATCATCGTTAAGCCCAAGCTCCTCGCATAGCTTCAGAGTGAGCGGTTCGCGGTCAAGAAATCCGTTTGGTCCCCAGTCGAAACTGTATCCATCGATATTGTCGGTGCCGATTGTTCCCCCGAGGCGTGACTCTGCCTCGAATAGTCGCACCGACAGGTCAGGCTTGGTGCGACGCACATAATGCAATGCGGACAATCCGGATATTCCACCACCGATAATGACAACATCAACTTGAGACACTTGCACCTACTTTCTGCCGTACAATATCGGCGAGCACGCTACCAAAACGATGATCGTCATTGAACATTGGCATCCGTTTGATTCGTTTCCGGTCCGATTCCGGAATCAGTTCCTTCAACTCGATGTCGATTTCATAGAGGGTCTCGATATGATCGCAGAGGAAACTTATCGGTACGATGAAGAGATCGTTGTCAGATTCACGCAGTAGACGACCGACCTCTGAAACCGTCTCCGGACCAACCCACTCAACCGGACCGCTCCGGCTCTGAAATGATAAATGAAACGGTCTCTCGTTCGCAGCCAGCGATGCTGTTCGTTTGGTCTGGTCAACATACGGGTCACCTTCATCGACGAAAGTTTTCGGAAGAGAGTGGGCCGTGAACAGGAGGGTATCGTTCGGTCCGATGTTGGCGTTGATATAATCTTTGAGTAACTGGACGTATCCGGAATGATCGTGAAAAGTTTCAACGAACGCCGTCGTTATGTTCGGGTATCTGCCGAGAGCGTCACCGGTGGCGGTAAAGGCCGATCCGGTCGTGGCTCGACAATACTGTGGGTACATCGGGAGGAAACATAACCGTCGGTAACCTTCGCTTAAGGCCTGCTCAATTGCCGATGGGATATCTGGATCGAAATAACGCATCCCTACATAGCACTTTACATCAGGGAAATCGTCACGCAGGACTCGCTCAATATTGGCCGCCTGAGCCTGTGTCCATTTTAGTAATGGCGAAGCACCACCGATCATCTCGTAATGCTTGCGCACTTTCGCACTTCGTCGAGACGATATCAATCTGGCCAGCAAAGCCTGACCGAATCGTCCCCCGGGAAGGCGTATGATTGATCTATCGGAGAATATGTTGAGAAGGTAACGTCGCACATCGTCCGGGCTGTTCGGTCCACCCATCGCAAGCAGAATCACCGCCAGTTTGTCATCGGCAGCATGCGACATTCAGATCGTCCGGGAAAAAGTTGCTTTGGGGCTGGTTCCGTCTTTGTGCAGGTAGGCGTCGTAGATCATGGCGATATTGCGCACAAAACTGCGCCCTAGTTTCTTTATCTGAATTCCACTGGGGGTAACTTCGATGAAACCGTCCTCGTCAAACGTATCCAGACGTTTGTGTTCGTCGGCAAAGTACTTCTTGTACTCGATTCCAAAACGTTCCTCCAGCGATGCATAGTCCAGCTTGAAATTGCACATCAACGACGATATCAGATACTGCCGAATGAGATCATCTTCGGAGAGTCGGAGACCACGATAGACGGCCACACCATTATCGGCAATCGCCTGTTCGTAGCTCTCCAGTCCGGAAAGATTCTGGAAGAATGCGTTATCGACATAACCAATCGACGACATCCCGAGTCCAATCATCTCCGGTGCCGTTTGAACCGTGTAGCCCATGAAATTCCGGTGCAACCTGCCATCGTTCTGCGCAAGCGATAACTCGTCTTCGGGCAGCGCAAAATGGTCCATACCAATCTGACGATAACCGGCGGCAGTGAATTTCTCGATAGCCAGCGCAAAAAGTTGATATTTCATTTCGGCATCCGGCAGTTGATCCGGATCAATCTTGAGCTGGTTGCCTTTCATCTTCGGCAGATAGGCGAAGGAATAAACGGCCAGACGGTCCGGGCGCAGGCTGATAGTCGTATCCAGAGTCTGTGCAAAACTTTCTGGTGTCTGGCGCGGTAGTCCATAGATTAGATCGAAATTTATGCCCTTGAACCCGAGTAGCCGACACTTTTTTAGAATGGCCTGCACCTGCTCAAACGGCTGCACGCGTCCAATTGCCTCTTGTACATCGGGGTCAAAATCCTGCACGCCAAGCGAGGCACGGTTGAAACCGCGTGACGCCAGGAAGTCAAGCTGTTCGGGTGTGGTGACGCGCGGGTCCAGCTCAATCGATTTTTCACATTCAGATTCAAACTCAAAAGAGTCGTGCAGCTTGTCCAACAGCAGGCCAAAACCGTCAACATCGAGAAAAGTTGGTGTACCGCCGCCGAGGTGTAGCTGGCTTACTGCGGTGCGTCGTCCCAGCAGACCGGTCGTTGCTTCGATTTCGTTTGCAACCGTGCGCACATATTCGGTTGCCCGAGATTGGTTGTTGGAAACACAAGTGTTGCATCCACAGTAGAAACAGCGTTTCCGGCAGAACGGAATGTGGCAATATAGAGCGAGCGGACGGCTATCGGCTCCAGCGTTTTTCAAAGCCGACCGGTAGGCATCGGCCTGAACATCCTCGGACCAGACAGGCGCAG
>DAOUUR010000370.1 GCA_030668045.1 bacterium | reverse complement strand
GAACTCCCAATAGTAGCAATCTGTGCCGTCAGCGCATTCCGCATCTATTTCATATTCGTCGTCCAGCAGCAATACGTAGTGTCCAAACTCGTGCGCCAGCCTGCGGTAGAACGTCGCACTCGCAAAATCGTCCTCCCTGTCAAATATTGTTTTCCATATCCCGTACATGAACCCCGGTGTTTGGAGATCATCGGGAATAACCGCGTCCCCATAGTGAGCGGTCTTTTCCGACGTAATCAAGATATCGCAGTCAGCTGGCTCGGATGAATTGGAAACGGAAACAACAGAACCGACCATCATCGCACCATCGGTGGCATTCAACCAGAAATCGTTGAAAAAAGCAATCTGTTCTTCTATATGATTCTTCGTAGATATATATGTTTCATCGGCGATCATGTGATCGAACCCTATTGCCAGGTTCATCTTGGCTATCTTATGGTCGAGTTCAATTGTCTTCGAGAGCGATGCGTAATCGAAATAGCTCTTTTGCAATTTGCTATCACTAACATATTGGTTGTCCAGATGTAGAAGATAGAATGCGCGCCAAGGCCACTCCTCGGTACAATCTCCTTTATCGGCTGGTTCCAGATGATCCGGAATATTGGGATGTAGTCCTTTATCGGTTCTTCCGGCTCCAACAATCTTATGAGCGTAAATCTCATCACCATCTTCAAGCACAATTGAAGAAAGGTCAATTTGACCCTGCGCGTCGCTCGGGCCGAAAACACCGAGGGAGTTGTTCCCCCTGAAGGCCTCAATGTATCCGTCGCCAATCGCATTGCCTACTTTACCACTCTGGCCGGGACCATAAATAAGCGTGAAGACAGCGTCGTGCACATAGTACGTAACGCTGAGATTGACGCCCGAATTATCGGCATTGTCACTACTGACCGTAATGGTGGCATTGTAGGTGCCTGGCGTGAGATTTGCCGATACTATCGATGCATTGACTGTCTGACTATTACCACTCCCGCCGACCGGGCTAAGTGACAACCAGGGAACATCGTCGCTGACCGACCAGGATAGCAGACCGGGCCCGGTGTTGGTTATTTGAAATTGTTGTGTCTCCGGTGCTGCCCAATTCGCTACCGCCTCGAACGATAGAGCGAACGGTAAGACTTCTATGTGGGGACCGGTCACAGTCACCGGTACCACGCATTCGTTACCCGTCGGACAGGAATAAGTCACGGTTGAGGCACACACAGAGATGCTGAGCAGCTGGCCGACATCGCCTTCAACGGGCGTGTAGCTCCAATATCCGGTTACAGGATCAATTGAGCCCGGCCCGTTTAGAAGTTCATAGGTAACATCCAGTCCTTCGATATTATCGGCTGCGTCAAAGTCGTACTCGAGTGTTGTGCCGGTCATCCCATTTATTCCAGCCGGACAATTGATAAATTCCGGACCGGTGGCTGGCGGCATGCCTGAAGCCACAAGAAAAGTAAGGCTGATTACAATTAGAATTGATCGATAAGACATGATTTTCCTCCGTAAACTACCCTCGTTCCAGTTCTCGTTTATCTCAGAGGTCAGACTCAAGATGACACGACAATATAGCCGGAAATGTCGAGTTTGTCAAGGAATTGGCGGGCAAAACGCTCCAAATTAGTCCTTGACACGGTCTACTATGCGAGCTATACTGCTATTGCCCCACCGCCTTATCGCATCTCGTATCTGCCTCTATGAATTGATCCCCCAAACTTGATCTAAGACGGAGCGACATATTGTGCGCTCCTGAAATTGTCCTTATTCCCTTCTCTAAAGCATCACCGCCAAAAGGAAACTCGAATGCATGAAGGAGGAATGCGAATGAAGTGAAGCAGTGGGGATTGAAAATCACCACTGATCGAATTTGGATGCTCTGAGAGAATCTGCGACCCCGAAGGAAGTGTCGGGTTATCGGCAGGTGGCAATTTGTCCAAGACTGGACATGAAGCCCGTCGTTGATCGCGAGGCACGCGCCCGCAAACGCGATGTTTCTTGATCTGCTCGACCGGGAAGGGCAGCAATTCTGTTGGAGCGACAAGGAGAGTCCGTTGATACGAATCGTCCGGGTGCGGCTATTGTCGCACCCGGATTTTTATTTGACCAACAAAGTATGGGGCAATTCCCCTAAGAGCGTTTCAGGATAGGCAGAGTCAGTCATCGCTGGTGGCTTTCAGGCGGCCCTGTTCGTTAGGTAAGGCGGTTTGGGGTAACAGCTTAGCAATTCGACGAGGAATCATCTTCCGGGTGGCATAATCGTTGCAACGACCTTCGCCAGTGAAATAAGGCAACAGTATTGCGAAGGGACGTTTCGATGAAAGTCAAGTTTGTCTTAACGATGGAAGATCTGCTGGTCGATGACAGGACGGTTGACCGCGTTATTCTTGACTGGGAAGCAGATGTTGACCGTCAGGAAGTGCTGGACCTGTCCCACAAGTGGATTACGTCGAGGAATTTTCTGACTCAGCGTATGGAAGGTCTGTTGCGAGTCGGGGAATCCTCATTGACGATTGAACCTCTGGAAGATACTGAGTTGGAAGATGCCGAAGAGTATTGATACAAACCTGCTGACGACCGTGCGGGAGACCATCTCCGACGTTACAGCGAAAGCCGATGAGTACACAGGCTTTCTTGGGTCGATCAAGGAGATGATAGTCGATCAGTTCGGTCAGAACGGTCTGATCGCGGCCTACATTGCTCTGGCGGCGCTGGTTCTTCTGGTGGTATCCCGACTTACCAAGATAACGTTTTCAACTCTCAAGTATCTTGTTGTGCCGGCTGTCGCCATTGCCTTCGTGGGTGCGTATTTTCTTCCGTACTCATTTATTGGCTTGTTGCCTGTGACGGTAACTTTCTGTTCGCTGGTTCTGCTGTTTAAGGGGTAAACCTACACAATCTGGTCGGGTCCCTACAAATTCCTATACGATTTGCAATCTGCAGAAAAGCGTCCTGCTGTCTATGCGCTTGAAAGGCAACAAATTAACGCCATAGGTATATTTTGGCAGGGGGCTTGCATGATACCATCGGTGAAACACGAATATCATTCGGGACTAAGTATCTGATCCGAACGATGACAACCAAAGCCGCTCCGATATCGTTTCAATTCGGAGCACAGAGTATGGTGATGAAGGCAGCACAATGAGCAACAACAGACAATGTATAAATTGCGGCGACGTTCTGGTCCGGAAACACGGAGTATGGTTTTG
>DAOUUR010000476.1 GCA_030668045.1 bacterium | reverse complement strand
GCAGTGTCAGTGCCCAGGAAAGTGGGACTATTCAGGCTACGGCAAATGTTCTCCAGGCCCTGGTTGTCAGAGGGTTGAATAATCTTGAGTTTGGGATTGTTACGCCGGGGATCAACAAAACTGTCGACAAGGGCGATGTTGGACCCGCTGGTGAATGGGACATTACCGGTCAACCTATAGCTGAGGTTCTGCTCGATTTTGATCTGCCCGACTCCCTGATACACGAGGATTCAACCTACGGAATGCGGGTCGTTTTTAGCACGACCGATGTTTCCTACGACGATGGCACCGGTGGCGGACAAACTTTACCGGCAGGGGTTGTCAATCCTCATGCTCTGGAGCTTGCCGATCTTGGCGCTGGGGGGATAATGAATCTTTGGATCGGCGGCACTGTTATGCCGCGTCTGACTCAGACTGGTGGTTACTACACCGCCGATGTTGTCCTGACCGTCACGCTCACCGGCAACTGATCAGCAAAGCTCTCTGACTCTGGGCAACAGGACAACTCTACCTGCCAGTCAATCTCCCGCTACGAGGGCCGGTTCGGCGACAAGGTCAAAACTCCCTCGCACTCGCTGAAAAAATTCGATTGCCTCACCATGACAGAAATCAGGATTAGTCCACGGCAGCCGGACATACCGTCCTTTTGACCAAACTAACGCCAACTCGGCATAGACACCATCTTCGAGATAGACCCGATGGTTGTATTCACGATGTGATGCCATGACGATATTCGATGGTGTTAGTATGCCCGGATCGATATTAACCGTTCGGAAACAGTAATCATCCACCCTGTCGGCAAACTGCGATTCTATCTTGTGACAGACTGATTTGACGTTGGTCATAGCGTCGCGGCCAATCGTTCGTTCAAACGAAAAAAACCGTCGCTGCAAATTCTCGCCCATCTCCTCGCGATAGAATTCATCCTTGTTATCGGGGAGTTCCAACGTCTCAAACTGTACCAGTCCGAACCGCTTCTCCAATGCCGAGAGCGCATCGGCTAAGGCGTCCAACGATGAGTGGACGATATAAACAAGAAGCCGTCCCTGGCTTGGTTCCTGCTTCCGTACCATACTTCAGGATCGGGACAACCGACATTCAAAATCAACAACATTTTTGCGACCAGTCGCATTTAGCGGCTTGCCGCTTTTAAGACGGCTTGCCATCTTTAAGTAGATTGTTGGAGAAGATTATCTCAATCCCCTGATATCGACCTGTCGCCTTGGCGGGCGGCTTGTCGCATTTAAAACGGCCAGATCATAGAAGAGACAGTTGCAACTTGACTAATCTCCTCCAACGGATGATCTTGCAACCGTACCAATTGCGACATGGGCGCATGAGCGCGATATTGTTGCTTGCCGGAGGAGTGGCTGAGTGGTCGAAAGCGGCGGTCTTGAAAACCGTTGTGCCGCAAGGTACCGTGGGTTCGAATCCTACCTCCTCCGCCATATATTTGGCGGTGATATCTTTAGAAGTGTGTAAAAGACAGAAGGTGCTTCCAGCCGTCAGGGCTACGACCGCCAAAAGCAAAATCGTCATAATTGTCACCGTTGATATCACCGAGATTAGAGGCACGCGATTGTACGCTATCAATGCGCATATCGCAGGAAAACACTGTATCAAATGATTCACGCCCGTAATACAGATACTGGCTGAATCGATAATCCCAGACGAGAATATCATCCTTTCCATCGCCGTTCTGGTCACCGATGGCCGTGATTATCCGCCCAAACTGCGTCTTAGGTAGTATCCGACTTGATAATCCCGATCAACTCCGGCAACTCGGCCCAACCCACTGATGGGAATATCCCAAGACTCAGGCCGACACACAGCGTCAGCATCATTAAGCTGTTGATCCCGGAGCAGGATTGTATACAGATTCGGCATGGCCACCGGTGCGGTTGATTTATGTCTGCTACAATTGAACGTGCCATCTGTCTATCCCCTGTCTGCACACAATATAGCCCAAACCATTCCACATCAAAGACAAAAAGGGTCCGGCGCGTATCTTTAACGACCCCAACCGCTTAAGTTTACCCTTGTCTTTTCCGAAAATATCGGTAAATTAGCCGAAGTTCGACAACCGATTACCGATCAGGTGGTCCTGTCAAACGTATTGTTGATCTACACGACGGAGAGGTGGCCGAGCGGTTGAAGGCGCACGCCTGGAAAGTGTGTATAGGCAACCCCTATCCAGGGTTCGAATCCCTGCCTCTCCGCATTGATATTTTCTAACAGATTTTCCTCAGTCATATCAATAAGTTATTGACATTTGTCTCTCCGCCTTGTTTGTTTTCTAACAGTTATCTAACGGAGTGTTATGGCAAGTGTACAATACAAGAAGGGCAAGAACGGTAAGAGAACCTATTATGTTGTAGTTTCTCTGGGGGGAAGGCACAAGTGGATCAGAGCAGGAAGCATCAGAGAAGCCAAGATTCTGAAACGAGAAGTAGAATCCATG
>DAOUUR010000053.1 GCA_030668045.1 bacterium | reverse complement strand
GCCGATTATTCGCAGATAGAGTTACGCGTTCTGGCGCACTATGCTGCCGACCGTGGTTTGATCGATGCCTTCAATAATGATGAGGATATCCACACGCGCACCGCCGCGGAAGTCTATGACGTATCGCTGGAGGAGGTGACTCCGGAGATGCGCCGGGCCGCCAAGACCGCCAATTTTGCTATCATATACGGTGTCTCCGCCTATGGTCTGGCTCAGCAGACAGAACTTGATCTGGATGGGGCGAAGTCATTTATCGATACGTATTTTGAGCGATACCCCGGCATCAAGAGATACATTGATGATACCAAGGATGAGGCCCGAAGAAACGGCTATGTAACGACGATGTTCAAACGGCGTCGCTACCTGGCCGACATCAATAGCAAGAACTACAACGTACGACAGTTCGCCGAACGAATTGCGATCAACTCGCCGATCCAGGGCACGGCTGCGGAGATGATTAAAATTGCGATGCTGGACATCCATAAAAAAATGGTCGGAAAGCGTTCTAAAATGGTTTTACAAGTGCACGATGAGCTGGTCTTTGACGTCTATAAGGATGAACTTGACGATCTCAGAGAGGTTGTCCGAGAATGCATGGAGAATGCCGTGAAATTGGTTGTGCCGGTTACCGTTGATCTCGGTGTGGGTGAAAATTGGCTTGAGGCCAAATAGACTGTTGGAGAGAATATGAATAGAAGCATGAGATTCGCTCTGATCGCTTTCGTTCTAATGACCGGAGTGTGTGTCTCCGTCTCAGCAGGCGCCAATGACTTCAAAAGCTGTTTAATCAACCAGCTTTTGAGCCGGGCTTCTATTGGGCGGTGGGATTCGATTATCGAACCGATGAAAGACCGTTTGTACAAACGATACCGAGCCTGATGGTTGACCTGCTATACTATCCCGGCCGAGTAGTAGCGTTCAAAGCTGGCGTCGGATACAATGATGCGACTCAGCTTGGTGCGGCCGAGCAGATCAGAACCCGCTCCTTTGACCTCGGCATTCGTTTTCAGGATCAGCGACAACTATTTTCACCCTTCATGGAAACAGGCTATCAATATATGCGGTACATCGAAAAAGACGGGAAGGGTCCCCTTTCAGAGACACGCCCTGGCTGGTACTTCGCAATCGGGATGTCTGCGCACCTGAGTGCATCATACAGTCTGGACATTACACTCAAGCAAGTCGCCAATTTCATCTCCTACCCCCGGGCAGCAGTCGCTGCACCGTTGCCGGACGATATCGGGCCGCAGTGGGCTCAGCCAGTTCCCTGCGGCTATGCTCCGTGGGTATTTGGTCGCTCGCTGTATAACCCGGCTACCCTTGAAATTCAGGCAAGATTCAAGCTGTAGGCATTCGCACACTTGCTAATTTCCTCGCAAGCAGTTAACTATCCAATATGCTGATTGGTGTAACCGGACAGATTGGTTCGGGCAAGTCAACGGTTGCGAAGATACTCCGGTCGTTGGGAGCCGCTGTTGTCGATGCTGACCGTATTGGACGCGACGCAGTAAATCTCAATCCCACTCTCTTGAAGAAGCTGTGCAGGGCTTTTGGAACAATCATCCTCACTCGTACCGGAAGACTCAACCGTCGGAAACTGGCCGAACTTGCTTTCGTCGATGAAACCAGCCGTCAAGAACTGAACCGACTGGTTCATCCGTATCTGCTGCGGGAGTTGAGGCGTCAGGTGAAAGAGAAATCGAAACGAGAAGATGTGGTTGTTATCGACGCTGCCCTTCTGCTTGAATGGGAGTTGGACCATATAGTCGATTTGACGATCGTGGTTCATGCCTCTCGTGAGCGACGTTTGAAATTTCTGAAAAAGCGGGGAATTGGTCGCAGCGATGCTCTGGCCCGAGAACGACGGCAGATGAAATTTGCCGAGTATCGTGCTCGCGCCGATGTGGTGATCTACAACAGGTCAACCGAGGCCGCACTAAAAACAAAGGTTAGGCGAGCCATGACAATTGATAAAACAGTTTGGACTAAGCACTGAACATATATCTACCAAGGGAAAAACATTACTACACTGATAGAGAGGAATAGAACATGCAGTACTCCGACAGAATAGAGAAACTCGAATCAGAAGGCGCGTTTGTTGTACTGGCCAAAGCGAGGAAACTCGAAGCCCAGGGCAAGAAGATCATCCATCTCCAAATAGGCGAACCGGATTTTGCCACCCCTGCCAATATCTGTGAAGCTGGTGTCAGTGCCATTCGTGACGGCCACACGCACTATGCTCCTTCGGGAGGCCTTCTAGAGGCCCGCCAAGTGGTAGCAGACTACTACAATAAGACACGCAATATCTCTATCAATGGCGAGCATGTAATTATCATGCCCGGTTGCAAACCACTTATCTATTGCACGATGGAAGCTATTCTCAATCCCGGCGATGAAGTCATTGTCCCCGATCCGGGCTATCCGACATATCGCTCAGTGGCAAGGTTTGTTGGAGCTAATCCGATTCCGATAAAATTGCGCGAAGAAAACGAGTTTCGTTTCTTAGTCTCGGATATCGAAAAACTGATCACTCCCAAAACCAAGATGATTGTTATCAATTCACCGGAAAATCCAACTGGCGGAATACTCACATTTGAAGATCTTGAAGCTATCTATGCAATAGCTAAAAAGCATGATCTCTGGATAATGTCCGATGAGATCTACTCCCGATTGGTTTATGACACCGAATTCAAATCAGTCGCAACTATCCCCGGCGCGCTGGAACGAACGGTGGCTATCGATGGACTCTCCAAAACCTATGCCATGACCGGCTGGCGTTTAGGTTATGCCGCCATGCCCAAGACTCTTGCTGATTATCTATTTACGATGGCAATCAATACCTTTTCATCGACAGCTACTTTCACACAGTATGCCATGATGGAAGCGTTACAGGGACCACAGGGCGGGGTCCACAAAATGGTCGAGGAGTTTAGTCGACGACGCGATGTAATCGTTGAGGGGTTGAACAAAATCGAGGGAATCAGCTGCCTCAAGCCACAGGGTGCCTTTTATGTCTTTCCCAATATCACCAAGACCGGCCTGACATCTGATCAGTTTGCCGATCTGATTCTCGAAGAAGGGGGAGTGGCCGGGCTTGCCGGAACAGCGTTTGGAGCGAATGGCGAAGGCTATGCTCGCTTTTCCTACGCTAATTCCATTGAAAATATCCAGGCAGCACTTGCGCAAATTGAACGGGTACTTGCCAATCGCAAATAAAACAAATCGACCATAAGCAAACGACAGGGTCTCTGATGGCCCGGTTTTTTGTTGTCTGTTTGGGTAGTCAAACGTAAAATTAATGTGTGAAACATGCTTATGTAAATACCAACGTTTTAGATATGCGCGCCCAACCGGATCACCAGGCTGAAAGGGTTAATCAGACTCTTTTTGGCGAGGCGGTCAGATTTGACTCCGAACGAAGCGGCTACAGCTTTATACAGCAGACCGATGGCTATACCGGCTGGGTTGATAGCCGATTTCTCAACCGGATCGGCAAGGTCGATTTTGAGTCACTTCGGCGCGGGCACAACGCAATTGTAACAACTCGCACCGCCCGGCTCTGCTCGGCTGCAGGGGACGAAACGGCACCCTTTTTCCTCTACTATGGTACACAACTCAGAGTGACCAGATCACGTTCGGGCTGGGCGGAGGTCAACTTGCCGGGCATACCTCCAATCCGCCTAAGGAAAGGCACCATTCAACCGATTGATCTCAATAGGAGCCGGAAAACCAGCCGAAGCGGTGTTGCCAGGGAAGCTAAGAGATTTCTCGGGGTACCGTACTTGTGGGGTGGGATATCGACCTCCGGTTTTGACTGCTCAGGATTGGTTCGGACTGTTTTCTCGCGGTTCGGGATCAATTTGCCGAGAGACACTAAGGACCAGATAAAGGAAGGCTGTGAAATCGAGCGCGACGAAATGAAACACGGAGACCTTATCTTTTTTGACAGACATGTCGGGATCGCCTGTGGCGAAGACTCTATTGTGCACGCTTCGCTGGGGGGAGGAGGAGTGAGAGTCAATTCGATCCGGCCCAGCGGAGTTGATTATCGACAGGACCTTGATCGTGATTACCGGACAACCAGGAGAATCATCTAATGCAACTTGATACCGTCAAAATGGCGTTACCCTTGAAAAAGAAATTTGCTGTCTCTCAGGGTGAGACAGACGTTAAGACTGTTTTTCTTACCGTACTGAACAACCGATATGGGGGAGAGGCTTCCGGTTCGGTCTATTTTGGGCCATCGGATGAGGAAATCGCAGCGGGCATCAAAGAGGGTATCACACTTCTCCGCAAGCAGGATAGTATAACCGCCGAGACGCTGACCGAAATCTCTGGCTTCCCGATTCAACCAGCGGCCCGCGCTGCCCTGACCGGTATGGTGTTGCATTATCTCTCGGGCGAATCCAAACGATACCCCTGGGAAGTGCTGGATTTGGGTACGCCGGTGGGTGTGAGGAGTTCTGTTACGATCAGTGTCGACAAGCCAGCGGAAATGATAGAAGCAATCAAACAATGCGAGTATCCGATTATCAAAATCAAGCTTGGGCATGAGGAAGATATTATGATCCTTGACGCCCTTGATGCTGTCACCGACAAGGAAATCAGGGTCGATGCTAATGGTGGTTGGTCGTGTGCTAAAGCTGAGGAGATGATACACCAGCTTTCGCGTAAAGGTGTCAAGATTATTGAGCAGCCCACGACATCGGAATTTATTGACGAATGGCCGCATTTAAAAGGCAAGGCTGAGGATGTTGAACTGATTGCCGATGAAAGCATCCGCGATATCGAGGACTATGTCAGGCTAGCGCGCTATGTCGATGGAATCAATATCAAGATGGAAAAATGTGGCGGCATCATAAACGGTATTCAGTTGGCTCGCAAGGCACGTGAGGACGGCAAGAAAGTAATGCTTGGATGTATGGTTGAATCCTCGGTTGGTATCGCACAGTCGCTCTATATGTCATCGCAGGCTGATTATTTTGATCTTGATGGTCCGGTGCTGTTGAAAGATGATATCGCCGAAGGGATTCGTTACGACAGGGAGTCGATTGAGGTTGACCGTGAGATTATCGGTGGCCCCAAATTGAAACGGGATGTTATCGAAAAATACATCAGTGAATGACGCCGGAGCGTTCTGTCACCGGATCGGATGGCTTGCTGCAACGGTCGTGGTTATCCTCATCTCCTGTGGCGGACCGCCAGCGCCAGCCGACCTGTCGCGTTCGCATGACATAGTTGTTGTCTATCCCAAAGAAGGCCAGATGATTGGTGCGGTCGATTCCACATTCATATTCGGTCATGTCCCGACCACGAAAAAAGATGCGATTTACCGTCTCCAGATCAATCGGCAGGATGTTCCGGTTCATCGTGACGGTGGCTTTCTCGGCTTCGTACCGATAGAACCGGGTGAGTTTGTTTTTAATCTCGAAGCCTTCCGACTTGACAATGTAACCGACACCAGATTCCCAGAGCATTTCAGCCAATCGGTCACGGTGCTGGTGCCGCAACCTTTGCAGACTGTTGCGCTATCGGATTCTCTGGTGATTCTCAGCGAGTATCGACCACCAAGCGGCGATCTGTCGCTGCGATCAGGAGATCGCCTTGGGGTTTCTTTTCGCGGCACGGCAGGATGTCGAGCATGGTTTTCGATACCCGGATTGGTCGATTCGATGGAGATGGCCGAAGGTGAGCCACACTTGCAACCGTATTGGGGCGAGTTGGTTTTTGGAGGGGGCAAGGTCCCCGATTCTCTGAAGGTTGGTGGCAACTACTCGGCGTTCTGGGATATCCCCGCGACGATACAGGCCGACAGTTTGCATGTCGAGTATTTTCTGGCCCCTCCTTCTGCCATAGACATCTTTATGGAGGTCGGACTGCCGCCGTATGATTCGGTCGAGATGGCACTAGCTGATTATATCGACCCAACCCGACGAATGCCTGCCCATGCGTGGAGCAGTTTTGCGGTTACGATCAATAGCCCAGATTTTCCTCGAACAGTCAGGTTTACCGACTCGGTGCAGATAATTCGGCACGAACCCTCACGAGGGTATTTTTCGATTTTCCAGCCAGCCGGGGTGGAAGCTGAGGCAATTGGCGCCGAAGGCAGCTGGTACAAGTTAAAGCTGGCGCCATCGCAGCTGGCCTGGGCAAGCAGCAGTGCGGTGGAGTTGCTACCGGCTGGTATCCAGACGCCGCGTTCCTATCTCAGCTCAATTCGTACCTTCAACCAACCGGACAGAGTTGTCGTGGAGTTTCCTTTGAGTGGCAAGCACGCTTTCCAGGTGATCGAAGATGACCGCCGTACTATCAGAGTTCGCCTGTTTGGTGTTGTGAGCAATACAGACTGGATTCGTTATGACACCGATGATGACCTGATCGATTATGCTACCTGGATGCAGCCAGAGGAACTGGTCTATGAATTGAAGCTGCGATTGACTAGCGATATCTGGGGGTACGATTCGTACTATGATGGCAACACCTTTGTTTTTGCGTTGAGAAAACCACCTGCTGATGTGAACCAACTACGCGGTAAGAAAATAGTGATTGATCCGGGTCATTCAAGCGATCTTGGAGCAGTTGGTCCGACCGGGCTGACCGAAGCTTCGGCCAATCTCGAAATAGCTCTGGTCGTTCGAGAGTTGCTGCTGTCACGCGGCGCACAAGTCATTATGACACGCGATGACATGAGCCATGTTGATCTCTATGATCGACCGGCAATCGCAAAAGAGAGTGGTGCGGATCTCTTTGTCTCGATCCACAACAACGCCCTCCCCGATGGTGTCAATCCATTTGAGAACAACGGCAGTTCGACATACTACTATCATCTGCATTCGATCAATCTTGCCCGCGCTATCCAATCCGAGTTGAGTTCGGCTACCGGCTTGGGAGATTATGGTTTGTATCACGGAAATCTCGCCGTTGTTCGACCGACCCAGTACCCGGCAGTCCTGGTTGAGTGTGCTTTCATGATGATACCCCAACAGGAAGCGCTCCTGAAATCCAGTAAATTCCGCAACACGATTGCACGCGCCATCGTCCGCGGTATAGAAAACTACCTGCAGGAATACGACTGTGCCCGCTGACCTGACTTCGACATCGAAGAAAAAACAACCGGTCTGGTTGGTAATGGCCGCCGTTGTGCTGGCCGGGGTGCTTCTGTTGGCCGATGCATTTGGCCTGTTTGCACTATATAAGATCACAGCCCAACTTGGAATTGCTCTGCTTTTTTCAGCCTTCGCTCTTCTGGTTGGAAAAGGACGCTGGCCCGGATATGCCGCTACGGTAATTATCTGGCTGGCTGTGATAGCGATGTTGCTCTATTAGATGGGCACAAGTGCCACACAACTGGATCAGGTAGAGTCTTCTTGAGACATAATTCACATTTCTAATTATGCCAAGCAGGGTCATTTCGGTTTGATTTTGAAAAAACCGGCTAAAACGATCTCGACAGCAAAAAGCCGTACTTATTACGTAAAGTACACAGTCTACAAGTTCTTACGACTGGGAACATGTGGTACGAGAGACGCGTAACTCTCGGAGGGGGCGGTATATAGGGCGTATCGATAAAGTGTCACGTGATACGTGCGTATTACGTATAAGCGAAAACATGCGTTCGACAGCAGCGCTGGGGCTGTGTAAAGCGTTCTGTGAGTTCAAATTAAGTACTGATCTGTCCTATGTTAAGACCAGTATTCCCTTGACAAGATTGATTTTACACTATATATATACCAAGAGATCGGGATTTTTTGCAGCTCCGGTTTTGACTGCAAATGAGAATTGCGGTGGACATTAGGTGATTCAATGAGGAGGAGTTAGTGCTCGATTGTTCAAGCCTTGAAATTCTTCACAACTACGTTCGTACACACATCATGTGCTTCACAGGTAAGATAGTAACATAACCGTTTATTGCGTGTGGAGTGAACTATTCACTCTACCCGCATTGCATTGAAAAGAGATAAACTTTCTATATATTGGGTAAGGGAATGAAACATCCACAAAAGAGCAGATTCAGAGCAATAACAGTAGCTTTAGCCATTGTACTGGCAACCTGTCTGACCGTAACGGCGGGTGCCGCAACAGTAACGACCGATGCAACTGACTATCCACCGGGTGACTTGGTTACAATCACCGGATCAGGTTTCGATCCTGGTGAAACCGTTACCGTGCAGATAACGCACGATGATGGCACACCTCCTCCCGGTGTGGGCGAAGGACATGATCCTTGGGATGTGGTTGCTGACGGTTTTGGTGACTTTGAGACCTCCTGGGTTATTCCTTTAGATGACAACCTCGATGAGACTCTACTCGTTACCGCCACCGGCCAGAGTTCCGGTCTGATTGCAACCATAACCTTTACCGATGCCAATACGGTTCTGACCATTACCACCCCTTTGCCGGCTGTGATTTGCCTCGATACTCTGGATGCATCAGACGAGGCAACAGTCTGTGCGGAACTGGTCCAGCCTTGCCCCGGTGGAGCGGATGCGCCGCTGGGATATCGCGTGATTCTGTTCTTCATAAACACTGGGGACTGTGGTAATGATATTGGTCAGGTGCCAGTTGGAGTAGATACAACCGATGAGTTTGGTGAGGCTTATTTTACAATCCCGCGTCTCGACACCCTGATAACTGCAGCAGGGGACTACAATTTAAGGGTGAAGTTCCTCGGTGAAGATAAACCACCCTACGTGGAAGGGGAAGATGGCAACAGTGCCTGCGATATAGCCGACCGGATAAATTTAAGTGCAGCTAATGCCTGCCAGGACGTATACAGCGTTGCTTACGATGAGTGCTGTGTCGTTGCTATCGCCTGCCCAGCTGATGTGACCGTCGATTGCACGGCTTCAACACTGCCGGCCAATACTGGAACGGCTACATATACTGCCACCGGCGACATGTGTCCTACCATGACCCTTTCCTATACGGATTCAGAAACTCCGGGCGGCTGCCCGCAGGAGAAGACAATCAGCCGGACATGGGAAGTCCGTGACGACTCCGACAATCTCTGGGCATCATGTACGCAGACCATCACAGTTGATGACAGCTCTGCCCCTACTTTTGACAACTGCCCTGGTAACGTGACGGTGGAGTGCGATGCTATTCCAGCGGTCCCGACCATGACGGCGACCGATGACTGTGATCCGGCTCCGGTTGTTACCTATGATGGTGAAATCAGGACGGATGGTAACTGTGCCGACACTTACACCCTTACCCGCACCTGGACAGCCACCGACGCCTGTGGCAATTCATCAACCTGTACGCAGGTGATCACGGTTCAGGATACGCAGGCCCCAACTTTTGATAATTGTCCCGCAGCTGTGACCGTTGAGTGTGACGCTGTTCCGGCGGTTCCAACATTGACAGCCACTGATAACTGCGACGCCGCACCAACCGTTACATATAATGGTGAAACGAGGACGGACGGCAACTGTGATGACAACTACACCCTTACCCGTAGCTGGACAGCCACTGACGCTTGTGGTAATTCATCAACTTGTACGCAGGTGATCACGGTTCAGGACACGCAGGATCCAGTCTTTGATAACTGTCCCGGTCCTGTGACCGTAGAGTGCGATGCCGTTCCAGTCGTTCCGACCTTGACGGCGACCGATAACTGCGACGCCAACACTACCGTTACATATAACGGCGAAGCGAGGACGGACGGCAACTGTGATGACAACTACACTCTTACTCGCTCATGGACAGCCACGGATGATTGCGGTAATTCGACCACCTGTACGCAAGTGATTACGGTTCAGGATACGCAGG
>DAOUUR010000407.1 GCA_030668045.1 bacterium | reverse complement strand
AACCCTGTTGGTGACGAGAATCCGCCTGAATGCTCATGCGATTTCGTTGACGACACAGGCACCTGCACTGCTTCTGATGATAGGTCTTCTGAGGACATCAACGACAACGGCGTTCTTGACTCTGGGGAAGACCTTAATGGCAATGGTATCATCGACGAAGACGCAGGAATCTTTTTTGTTGACCTTGTGGATGGTTCGATGAATCTTGAGCTGACGGTCGATCCATTTGTTCCTGGCGACGGTACTGTAAATTATACTGTCAGTTTGATAGATCCTGAGAATGATGGCAGCGGAGTGATTCGTGTCACCGACGGCGCAGGGAATACCTGTGAAACAGATGTATCTTTGAAAGAAGAAACGGATCTGATCGCCAAGTCAATGACACCGACTTATGAACTCCTTTGGCCTGTTTCAGCTCAAGTAGTTGTTGAGAACGCAGGCTCAGCACCCCGAGATAGTGTTGTAGTTCACTTAATAGCTGGTGTTTGTGGCGAAGAGCACTTAGTCGGATCATGGCAAGGAGATCTGCCACTCGGTGAAACAACCCTTGATTTTGACATGGATTTAACCTCAATCTATTCAGACAAGGCAGTAGTCCTTTATGCAAAGGTAGATCCCGACAATCTGATTAGCGAAAGATACGAAACGAATAATGAAGTAGGTAATATTCTAAGGGTGGGCAATGTCACGCCGGACCAGCTTGCAATTGTTTCAAGCAGAGGTTTTCCGACCGAATATTGTCCTAATGCTATGGCAACTTTTTCGGGCACATCTGTTTATAAACTTATAAGCGAAGGTGTAGCTTGTTTTGACTATTCCGTAAAGGGTGGAGATGTTACTTATACTTTGGTCAGATCATCTGACCAAAGTGTTGTGGCAAGCGGTAATGTAAAAACAACTGTAACCGGGTATTGGGTTTTTTCAATTGACTTGCCTGGTGATGTAGGCGGCGTTTATGAGCTTCAAATCAAAGTGACAGACCATACACTAATTGAAGAATTTTCATCCTTGCTTTCTATAGTTGACTGTTCAGACAGTGTAACTCCGGACAATCCGAATCCAGTGACACCTTCTCCGCCATATATCCCTCCATACATTCCTTCTTCAGGCTACTCTTATGGAGATTTCGGTGATCCTAACTACCCTTCGGGCACATATAGTCCCATTATTATCACAGGGGCTGGTGGTGTCATTCCAGGTGGCGGCGGTGGCGTTAGCGGATGGGATCTGAGCATATCTTCAAACACCCAGATTCCGATATATCCCGGAGGGCCTGGGAGTCCTGACTATGACCCATCTAATCCGGTCGGCCCGATAGGTCCTGGGCCTGAGTCGCCGTCGGGCGGCTTTGATGCCTGGGTTTACTCAGTTGACATTGAATTTTCAAATGATACCCCGGATGAGGGAGAAACAATAACCATAAAAGGTATTGTACACGCAAACAATTCCTATTTCGGCCTGCCTGTAAGATGGAAGGCAACTTATCTTACCGCGGGCACTGTGACGATTGCGCCGACAACCTATTATTACATTAATGGTGATCTTCCTGTGGAGATAAGTTTCACCCGCTATGTACCTGGAGATATTATCATTGAAATTGAGCTGGGGCCTGATTTTTCAGATGCAGACAACAGTAACAATGCGGCAACCAGGGTATTGCGTGGAGAAAGCCCGATAATGATAATAACAGACCTGTACGCCAGGGAAAAATACGGCAAAGTCCAGCTTGTCTGGACTCACATAGGAGCAGACTCATACAACGTTTATCGAAGAACGGAAGGTGAAGAGTATTCCCTGATTGTAAATACTACCTCCACCTATTCCACCTATCTTGACAGGAATGTCATCAGCGGAACAACCTATTACTACATACTCAAAAGCATATTTTCCGGATCTGAAAGTTTGAGTTCGAACGAAGTATGTATTACTCCGCGTACTACAAGAAGATAGTGCTGAATCATAAGTTCTTTGGAGGTCATATAGAAAGCTCCTCAAGATGTAAGAACCATTGTTGGTCAGATCAACCTTGCTTTCGCAAAAATGATCTGACATCCTGCAAAGCACAGTGCAATGCTATGACTCCGGTAAAGGAATTGTGAAAGCAAAATCCATTTGCCGGGATTTATGAACAAAACTAAAACTGATTTGGAAGGTCTGATTGTTAGAAAGGAGTAGTCATGAAGCAATTTAGAGTTAAAGCATTTCAATTTGTCGTTTTCGTGGCAATATTTTTTACCTTTTTTGAGTTAAGTGCTGCGTCTGAGCATTCGGTCCTCATGATCAACGTGCACGGCTCTAACTACGATGCTGATGGGCAGCACATATACGACACGTTGGTCAACGCTGGTGTGGATGCCACATATATCAATCTTTCCACAAGCACCCAAAATAACCTTGTAGCACTTTTGCAGGATCCCAATAATCAGCACGATCAGGTGTGGGTATTCGACCTGTCATGGTGGGGAGACAGTTATCCGGCAGCCTGGCAGGCAATTGCGGACTGGTTCAATGCTGACCCGACGCGGGCGATTATATGTGACGGTCGTATGATATCTTCTTACTGGAGTGGACGCTGGACCGGTGAAGGACAAAAACTCACAGAAAACTACTACGAAAACATGAAGATTAACGGCGGCGGTTTGCTCCTCGGTACGGACCACAATGATTATCATAGCGGGATCAATACCGTTAATAATCTTATTGGCATTCAGCCTTTCAGCGGCAGATTTTTTTTGTCGTGGATTCCAGTCGATACATCCAGCTCGCTGATGACTTTTCCCAATAACTTGGGAGAATATCTCCGGGATGATTCATCGCCAGGCCAGACACCTTACGGCCTTCAGCCTAATGGCCGCATTCTCTATTCCGTGGCTTGGCACAGTGGCAATCATAACACTCCCGGTATTT
>DAOUUR010000183.1 GCA_030668045.1 bacterium | reverse complement strand
TTTTCGATCCCCGATGCCATTGCGCAAGTTTTGAACAGGCATTTTGGGACCGGCGAGACGACCGATTCAGACGATTTACCAGCCGCAGAGATCTGCCCCGAGTGTGGCGGTGCCATGCTTCTTGAGGCCAGTTGTTTCTCCTGCCGATCATGCGGTTATTCCACGTGCTGATTCTGCCGATAATACAACGATAATAGTGTAGTACGCTTGGAAAAACGATAATGGCAGCCAGTCCAACATACATGCCAACAGGGCAGACCTCAATGGTGAAGAAGGGGTCAGTTGAGGTACAGATTCAGACTGAGTACTCCTTTCGTCCCTACCCCCGCATAAAAACGACTATCTTCAACGACGGTCAGGTTGTCCACAAGGTTGAAAAGAAACTCAACGCTCCGATTGATTCGACTGATGAGCAGATGCGGGTCGAGCGCATCATCAGGAATCAACACAAAGAGGTCGTGGCGATTGTCCAGGAAAAAGCAAAGTCCTCAGCGCCCGTTCTCAAAGAGAAACTTGCCGAAACAACAGATGAGCTCTCCGGTGTCGATAATATTGCCGCTATTCCCGGTGTGCTGGCGGTTCACTGTCTTGACAGCAATGGCAATTTTCATAATCGCAAAGGAACGGAGCGTTTTCGCAAGATATATTCTGCTCTCCTGAAAGATATCGACGCGTTGCTCAGTATCTTTGCGGCGCGACCGGGGCAACCGGGTTTGCGGGAGAAGGGTATCTATGAAGTGGAACGAGACTGTCTCTATCTCGCTTCAGTGGGGGATAAGTTCTATTTCATTACTGTTTGTCGCGACAACGACACTATCAATTACGAAAAAGCGATCAAAGAAATTGTCATGCCGTTCGACGAATTTTGATTTTCACTGAATCAGTTCCCCAAGTCAACCTTATTTTCCAAGAGCAAGTTTACGGGAAATACGTCACCCTCTTTCTACTCGACGGTATCTCATCGAACCAGTCGTAGATATTCAGTATGATCGGATCGTGACGATCATACATCTCGAAATAGAGATCAGTGATAGAGGAGATGTCAAAGCGAACCGTCGTGGTCACGATAGCCTTACACGGATCGTCGTCGTAGTGATACAAATACAGGTTCGCCTGCACCGGAAATGATTCAAAAAAGGAACTCGGACTCATATATAGCTGCCAGTAATGGTTGCCACACCCGCCGCCGTAACTGATAGTAATACCAAGCGATCCGTCATCATCAAAACCGACCCGCTTGAGGGTATACGGATCGCCAGTCAACTGCTCTGGTGGAGCATTGTTAATTACTACGACGCCGATGCTATCCGGCCCTGACTTTTTCAGCACCAGAAGGCGGGCGACGTTTGGCCCCGGTTCGGGGTCGCCGGGGTGGTCCGGTATTTCGGGGTAGGGGTCCAGATTGACCAGCGTTATCAAGTAGCCGAGCGTATCGACCGACCGGTCGTTGGGCATTCTCAGGTTGCCGATAAGACCCTCAATTGAAACGGAGATCGTCGTTGAATCGAACCCGGGTCCGTTTATCAATAGCTCAATAGTAGCTTCGCCCTGCCAGAGACAGACTACATTAGAGGGAGAGGGGCACCGACTATCGGCAACGACACGTGCAAAGCCGATCTCAAGGTCGTCACTTTCGATAACCGCAGAACGGCCTTCCTCGATCTCAAAAAGCGTACCATAGCCGGGCACCGGCGGTGTTTGCTGCGGGGTTTGGTTGGGATTGATCGGATTGACCGAATCATCGGAGCACTGGATAAGTATCAGCGTCAGTGCAACAAGTGCAACCAAAAGACGTCTTGCCATCGTAAACCTCCTCATATTGTAATATACATTGAAGGACGTTTCACACAAATGGTTTGTTGCACTCTGAATCGACTGAGGCTGTCTATTGTGGGAGGTCTCGCAAAAAAAACCGCCCGAAACCGGGCGGCTGGGATTTAATGAGAGAGTACGCTGGTTTGAAAACTTCCCGTATAAATACGGTAAAGGGTTTTCACAGCCACACATCGTATTTAGCTCTCGCTGCCATCGCAAGATGGGTCACGGCGTCGGCGCAACGATTGAGAGACGACCTTCATTATTAAATTGTTAGAGGTTTTCAAACGGCGCCTCTCTCAATGATTATAATATATCAAAAAAATCAATTATAGGCAACAAAAAACCGTCCGTGTCGTTGCCATCAGTTCCGGCATTTCTTATGTTCACCGGACATCTAATTGGAAAAGTCAACGCGTCACAGATAGGAAGTTACGATGAATCAGGAAGAGATCCTCCAGCTGTTCAAAGAGTCAAACGCGCTTTTGACCGGACATTTCAAGCTCACTTCGGGGCGTCATTCAGATGTTTACTACGAGAAGTTCACGTTGCTTCGGCAGCCAGCGATCTGCACGCGGATATGTCACCAGATGGCCGAGGACTTCAAGAAAAGCGGGGCCGTGACGGTAGTTGGTCCGACCACCGGTGGGATTATCATTGCCTACGATGTTGCCCGTTATCTTGGTATCGAAGCCATTTACGCTGAGCCGGGTGAAACCGGACGCGTTTTCAAGCGGGGGTTCTCGTTGGAGAAAGGGCAGAAGGTTGTGATTGTCGATGATGTTTTGACGACTGGTCGGTCAATCTTCGAGGTGATCGACTTGGTCAAATCGTACGAGGCTGACATCCTTGGTATTTACCTGATGCTTGACCGTTCCAACGGAAAAGTAAAGTTTGACTACCCGTTTCATGCTTTGGCGACGGTGGCGGCCGATTCCTGGGAACCGGAAAACTGCCCGCTATGCGCAGAGGGTATGGAGCTGACTCAGCGCGGCAGCCGCAAGTTCTAAGGCAGGCGAAGCCTGCTTTAAGTATGTCCGCCGTCAGCTGGTGGAAAATAAGCCCTACGCGAGCCATATTAGTCCCCTTCTGGGACAATCCCTGCAGGCATGACTTCTGCCACATTTACGGGTTTCATTTGCCAACATTGATGCCTCAGTTGGGGTATTTCCCATGAGACATACAAAGTTGCAAACACGATGAAACCTTATCGGAGGTAAACAAAATGTGTGTAGTGAGAGTAACGCCAGTCCTTGGAACCGGAACAGCCAGTTTGTCTATATCGTCGCGCCTTCTTTCGCGCCGCACGGCAGCTTCCGGGACAAAAGATAGAGCCCAGTCAGTTGCGACTCAGACTGATGTGAGGCTTGACATGCAACTCACTTATCCGGGCGTAGATTCTGATATGAGAGCCGACGTATCGTGGCAGGCGGGGTTGTTCTGTTGATTGCCGCTCCGTTCGATTCTCCGGCAGCCAGGTTGTATGAACCTCCGGGGAGCCTGCTGTGGTACGAGATTGGTGGGGAAATCAAAGGGCGTTGCGGGTGTCGTTCAATCAGACCGTTACTGACGCTCTCGCCGGTGTTGTAGTCATTGGGAATTCGATGCGAATAGTGCTGCCTTCGCCCTGGGTCGATTCGATCGACAGAAGACCATCGTGATTATCAATTATCCGCTTGCAGACTAGAAGGCCGAATCCATGACCGTCCTTCTTGGTAGTAAATTTCTCACTAAAAGCCTTCTTCAGAGTTTCCGGATCAAAACCGACGCCGGTATCCTTCAGGGTAACTGCAAATCGACTGCGTTCTGAATAGGTATCAATCTTAACCGATATCTCACGCCGCTCCCGTCCACTGGTAGCATCGGCGGCGTTGTTGAAAAGGTTGTAAAGAACCTGTTGCAGGTGCACCATGTCTGCCTCAAATGGTACCGGACCATCGGTCGGGACGACGTTTATGGTAACACCGCTGAATCTCTTTTGTGGTTTTAGATAGTCGATCACTTCGGTGAGAAGCTTGTCGAAATCCACCGTCTCTTTGGCTGTAGAAATCGGCGTGAGATCCATCAGATTGCTGGTGAATTTTTTTATCTTATCTATATTTTCGTTGATGGCATGAACATACTTGCCAGCCTTGTCCGCGTGATTGTTGTTAATCTGGAATTCAAGCAGCGACAGGTTGCCGGCTACGACACCCAGAAAATTATTGAGTTCATGGCCAATCTCGGCTGACATCTCTCCTCGTGTCGCCATTTTCTCCAATTGAATGGTTTCGTCCTGCAGCTTTTTCAGAGAGTCGTAAGCCTTCTGTGTCTCTTCCAGAAGCGACAGGTTCTCAAGGGAAACGGCCAACTGCGACGAGGTGATAGCGAGGAACTTTAGATCAAGAGCTTCGACAGTTTGATCATCCGGGAATGGTCCCATTATCAGGATCGCAAGAAGGGTATCGCGTCTACGAACGTGAACTCTTATAATTTGCGACTGCGATTTCAGGCAGGCCATATATGCACCCGTGCACGTTTTATCGGTGGAGAGATGCTTCAGCATAGAGCCAAATGACTCACCGCTCTCAATGATCGGCTTATCATCGGGTTTACTCTGGAAAGTCTTGATCATTTCCGTCAGGCGATCGTCACTAAGCGCGATTTCGTTGATCTCTGTTCCATTAAACATCACAATCCGTGATTCTGTTTGATCGCTGTTCCACAGAATGACCGCCCCGCAATCAATCTTGTAGTGCATCATTAGAAACTTCATCGAACTGGTTGCCAGCGCTTGTTTGTCGCCAACTTCAATTAGGACCTGGCTGAGATGGGAGAGGTAGTCCAGTTGTTTGTCCGACTGTGAGCTGGCAGCCTCTTCTCGGATTTTGTCGGCGGCCTTGCGGACAGCGGCTCGTATTTCACTCAACTCGAATGGCTTGGAAATATAGTCGTAGGCGCCCTGCTTGATGGCGTCCTTCGCTGAGTTTAGGTTGGCGTAACCAGTCATGAAAATTGCGCCGATGTTCGGTTTGATTTCCCGAGCCTGTTGCAACAGTTCGATGCCGGTCATGTTGGGCATTCTGATGTCGGTTATGATTAGATCAATGTTCTGCTGCGATATCTTTGTTGCGGCTTCGTGTCCAGTGGAGGCGGTAACCACAGCGTAGCCCTCGTCCTCCAGCGCATCGCTTACAAGCGAAAGGTAGATGTCCTCATCATCGACAACGATGATCGTGAGCTTATCGTTCTCGGGATTACTCACCGGTGGACCGCCTGTGCAATCAGCTTGTCTAATATCGTCTTCAATTCGGTGAGGTCAAACGGTTTGGAGAGAAGATGCTCAAACCGTTCTTTATCAGGTTGCTCGGAGGCATCGCCAGGCAGTGAATCGGTCATGAGCATCGGTGTCTCAAGTCCAGCCTCCCGAATCTCGTCATGGACTCTGGTTCCGTTCTTCCTGGGCATGTGGACATCGCAGATGATAACGTCGTATTCATTCTGCAAGGCCATCGCGACACCCTGGGAACCATCGACAGCAAGCTCAATAACGTGACCGAGGTCAGTCAGAAAGTCAGTCAGCAGGTCTCTAATTACACGAGAATCATCAATTACCAGAATTTTGGCCATCAATCCGTGCCTCACGGTGCCATGCAGGTATCAACCGCCTGCATGAGTTCTTTGATACTGAACGGTTTGGACAGAAATGCGCTGGCCCCACTATTGACCGACTGGCTGACCGTATACAAGCTGGAGTATCCGGAGATGATGATCACCTTGTAATCCGGGTCCGACTCA
>DAOUUR010000434.1 GCA_030668045.1 bacterium | reverse complement strand
TTGATGTCAGGATTATCTGCGCCACCAATCGCAACCTTGAAGAGGCGATCCAGCAGAGAGGCTTCAGGGATGATCTTTTCTACCGTCTTAATGAAATCACACTGTTTTTGCCACCGCTGAGACTTCACAAAGAAGATATTCCGCTTCTGGCCAACCATTTCATCGAGAAGTACAATCACTTGTACGAAAAGGATTTTGCCGGGATACCGGCCGAATCCCTCAACGAGCTGGTTGCTTTCGACTGGCCGGGAAATGTACGCCAGATGGAAAATATGCTCAAGCAGGTGGTTGTGCGAAGCGACGATTCGATTATTATCGATCTGATTAGAGCCGCAGGTACTCCTGTGATCAGCACCCAGAATTTGCCAAGCAGTTCGCCGCTGACGACGCCTCTGCCGGCAACAGGCGAGTCTGAGTCTTATTCCCTCAAGGCAAGGGTCGGGAAAACTGTTGCCTACGAAGAGAAAAAACTGATCTCCGAAGTCCTCACCAAAACAAATTGGAATCGACGCAAAGCTGCTGACATGCTCCAAATCAGCTACCGGTCGCTCCTGTACAAGATCAAAGATTATCAGCTCAATTCGACGCAGTAACCGTAGTATCAGCCTTAGATAATTCCACCAATCTCTCAATATGTCTGCAAGATGATACGTATTATACGCAATAACATGCGCACAGTCGGATTGAGAGAGTTGGCGGTCCGGCCGTAGGTTTGTTCACGTAAAGCATAGTGACGCCATGTGTTAGCGGCTTACACTGGGTCTAGCAAATGTGCGTTCGGGGCGCTTTTTTTGGAATTAAGCTCAATTTCGCGACTGGAACGATAGTTGCTGTATAGAAAGTGAACAATTGCCTTTTGCAACTTTGGATGAGTATGACTAAGACCCAAACAGATAGTTTTTCCAAGGCACTCGACTTGGAGCTTCAGCGAGCAAAGCGGTATCGTGTATTCGTGTCGATGACTGTGTTCGATCTGTCATTCCTTAAAACTGATAATGGCGACTCCAGCGATAAGCTTGTAGCTGATTCGCTTGAGTTGATCCGTGAAAATATCAGAGCAATTGATTCTGCTGCTGTCATAGGCGAATACAAAATTGGTTTGCTTCTTCCTGAGACGCCGCGACAGGGAGCGGAGGTATCATCCCGCCGGATCGCTGAGTTACTCAAAGACCGATTGGCCACCAAGCCCGATGAGGGCACCACTGAGTTGGTCCCTCTGGAAATGTTGTCGTATCCCGATGCAGCCGGTGCTCGTAGTTTTCCTGAGTTTCTGACAGATATGGCTGCTTCCAACTGTAATTAGATAATAAAGCAATCCCCCCTCGACCAGGAGAATCGTCCACCCCCCCAGGACGGTTTTCCTATTTCAGAGATTGTCCGGATCAATATCACCAGCCTTGATAAGAAGGTATCTGATGACAGGCGGGCCGACTGTTTCGTAGATCAGAACTGTGGCCAGGATTATCGGTGTGACGATATGACCAAGGTCAGGGTTGGTACGGTTGATAATATCAACAAGCCCGATAGCCACACCGGCCTGAACAATCATCCCCAGACCGAGATGGCGTCGAATGTTGGTCGTCATGTTATGCCAGCGGGCGAACGCCCAGACACCGATAATTTTACCAGCGACACGGGACACCAGATAGACGATACCAGCAATACCGATGGCAGGAAGCAAATCCAGATGCAACGAGGCACCGGCCATGACGAAGAAGGCAATATACAAGGGCTGTTCGATCTGTCGCATCTCTATGTAAACGAGTCGATGCATCAGCGAGAGGTTGGTGGTTACCGCGCCCATGATCAGGGCTGCAAAAAGTGGTTGGAGATTAAACGTATTGGCCAGCCCGGTGACAGTGAGAATGCCAGCTACGATTATCATTAGAAGCTCGGCTTGATCATCAACCCGTTGTTCCCATTTGGAAATGACCCAGCCGAGACCGAATCCGATTACGAGTGAGCCGCCAAGTTCGTAGGCGGGAGCCAGAAGAGCATAGAGTATTCCGGTGCCGCTGGTTGTCATCTGAACTATCGAAAAAGCCAATTGGAAGGACAGGATACAGACGATATTAGAGGTGGCTACAATCGTGATGAGCGTATCGGTGAAATCACCTTTGGCATCGTACTCGCGCATGACCAGCAGAGGGGCCGCCGGGGCGGTGGCGATAGCGATTGTTCCCAGCAGGATAGCGGGGGAGGCGTCCATGCCAAAAAGCATCAGGCCACCGGTTGTCAGCACGATTACACCGATACTCTGACCGATAGTCAGCCAGAGGATTTTCTTCCCGACAGCTTGTATATGATGTATCTCAAAAACGCCGCCGATTGCAAACATGATCAAGCCCAGCGCGATATCGTTGATGAGGGAAAGACCGGCGACGACTTCCGCAGAGATGAGGTGGAGGACTGATGGGCCGATTAGAATGCCGGTCAGCAGATAGCCGGTCACTTTGGGCAGGTGAATCAGCTTGGCCGCTTTACCGCCCAGAAGCCCCAGAAGCATCACAGCGCCAACAGGGGCCAGGTAGTGCTGTGTAAATGAGAATATAGAGCTGGATTCCGGCATGCGGACAATGTACAGTCGCCCGCGGTCAGGCAAAAGTATAAATTCGATCTGCGGTGGTAACGTTGGCCCCCATGAATAGAGATTCGCAGTTTATCGATGGTTCAAGGTGATGCCTCCTACCAGTCGAGGATCTGCTCAAGGTTCTTGTTGAGCTTCTCGATTCTTTCCTGATAGTCCTGCTTTTTGGCTCTTTCTTTCTCGACCAC
>DAOUUR010000424.1 GCA_030668045.1 bacterium | reverse complement strand
GAGTTCCAGGAACTCGGCAACGACCTGTTTTGCCAATGGTCCAGCCAGGAAGTTACGAAGTTTGTCCAATTGGGGGAGCTTGATTGGACGAGGGGACATTTCAGCGAACAACTTGAAGGGCATTCTGTAACTGGTACAAAGGCTTGCACCGGTCAACGTATAGTTCGAAGCCAACAGACGCAACAATTGTGCCTTCTCCTTATACTCCCGCTCTCCACTCCAACCAGCGTCAGCTTTAGGATTACCGCGCCCCGGACCGAACTGAGCAATATGCGCCGGCCTGCATCCTTTGTGCTGTCCTGCCGCCGACGTAATGATTCAAGACGAGCCTGATCGCCGAATACCTGTTCAATTCCTGACCACATTGCCAAGCACGATAGCCTCTAACGTGGTCGGGTTCAGATACTTCAGCAATATGAAAATGG
Source organism: bacterium (assembly GCA_030668045.1). Classification (GTDB taxonomy): domain Bacteria; phylum Zixibacteria; class MSB-5A5; order GN15; family FEB-12; genus DAOUUR01. The sequence continues at coordinate 2,399 of DAOUUR010000424.1, read as the reverse complement.
CCCGTGGCTGAGGCAACCGGTACCCCGGAATGGATTTTGCTCGTATGCATCACGTGTAATTCCGAGCTGCGCTGTTCTCGGTGTATCGTGTCATTGATGTCACCGGCCCGCTAAGGCCAACGAGAGGCGCTTTATACGAAGTCGAAAACAGGAGATCGTTTTGAGAAATTTGTACCGCACATATGACATAACTGCTGGCCTGATAGCCTTGGCGCTGATCTGCCTGGCCCTGCTGCCTGCAACCGCAAAGTCTCAGGAAGTCGTCATTATCGATTTTCCAACTGGGGTCGGCAGCGGTGTGAGTCAGGATTTCTTCCGACCACACTATCCTGCGCTTCAAGCGATAGCGGATACGTTGCATAAGTATCCACTGGTCCACGCGATTGTTACCGGCGGCGCTGACGGTGAACGTTATCGTGATAATAATGACGCCAGCAATCCGGCCCTTGCCCTCGGACGAGCCCACGCTCTGCGAAACGTGCTACTCAACGAGTTCAAGGTCGACGCGGGACAGATCATCGTTCAGTCGCAAGACTCCAAGGCTAAGGGTTCTCGGCACCGTCATGCTACCGTTCGTATCGCCTCGGAGCTGGCGGACTTTAATACGCGTCTCGATGGCGTGTCGGCACGACTCGATACGATTGCCGAACGTCCGCCGGTCGATCAGCACATAACAAATGTCACCGAAGTTGCCGAGGATCTCGCCGAGCCGATGGGGCTGCAACTAGGGATCGGACTTTCCTCCTCTCCTTTCGGAGCGATACCGGTTGTCACCGGAGCCGTCACCTGGGAACGCAAGGTTTTCGTGGAGGCCGTAGTAGGCCATACCCTCTGGGGCAGTTCCTTCCCCTACAATGGGTACGACCTTGATACCAAACGCCGGATGGCGGGCGGCCTGGTGTTCTTCTATCCGGTCGATGATTTCCCGGTCGGCGTTGTTGGGGGATGGATCCGCACCGAGGAGATTTCTACCAAATACTATGACTATGTCAAGATGTCCGAGGGACCGATTTTCGGCCTCAGATATTCCCCGTACAAGTTTCTCTACATAACCGGCGCCTACAACCCGGCCCGGCAACGAATCGTCGGCGAGCCGATCATTGAATCCAGAAGCAACGAATTCATGATATCGGTCACCGGCTTTATTCTCTTTGGAGGTGAAAGATGAAGCGCCTCCTCATACTACTCGTCGCAGGGATTATACTGATGCTTGGCCAGTTGCTGATGAACTGTTCAAAGCCGCTGGACACTGATACCGATCTCGGTTTTGATACATTGCAGCCCGGACCGTTCAGGATTGATACGGTATTCAATACCGACACCCTCTTTCTCACCGATACAATCATTGGCACTGATACGATTATCGTCACCGACACGATTATTGGCGCCGATACGATCATCGTCACCGATACGTTGATGCAAACCGATACGATTATTGAGACCGATACGGTCATCGATACCGATACAATCATTCAGACCGACACGCTAATCCACACCGATACCGTCATCCAGACCGATACAGTAACCCAGACAGATACTCTGACCTATACCGATACCTTCACCTATACCGACACCGTTATTGTGGCCGATACAGTTTTTCTCCCCACCGGATATTGCGCCAGTCTGTCGGCCAGTCAGCATGAAATCCTCTGGATGTTTCAGAATGACGCCGGATCGTACGTGCTTGAGTTTATGGCTATGGTCGATGAGGACAAGCCGCCCAAGAATTTAATCATTGATATCGATGGGCAGCAGTTTGAATGGCATCCGAACGAATCGATGGTCATTGAGATCGAGCAGAATCTGGGCGAATATGCCTACGCTCGCATCTGGACCGATACGCCACGCGCTCTCGGTCATGCGGTAGCCATCTGCTTGAAGATCACGGAGATGTAGTAGTTACATATCGGTACTCATCGCACCCCAAGGGGTGCGGCACGTGGGCGCTGGCTACGACGCTTCTATGTACTTGCGAAAAAGCGTCTTGTCCACATCATCCGCGAGCGGGTCAACAAGGAGTTTTTCAAATAGCTCCACTGATTCCCCTTTCTCGCCGGTTTCAAAAAGAGAAATGGCTAACATCTTTGTGTGGCGGTATTTGACTTTAGGCTCTACGCGGTCAGTGATTTCTAACGAAAGAAACTTTCGCAACGGCTCTAATACGGCTTTGTATCGATTTAGTCCGAAGATCGACAGGGTTCGGTTCTCGAGGTAATTAAATTCATCCCAGTCGTCTGCGTATGAAAGCTGAATTTGGTTCAAATACCCAAGCGCGTCCTCGTATCTCTCAAGTTTCACCAGAATTTGAGCCGTTTTTAGAAGGCTTGTAATCATTTCTTCATCATTATAGTGACCGCTGCTCACTTCTGCCTTCACCGCTTGCTCAGCAAAAGGGAGTG
>DAOUUR010000173.1 GCA_030668045.1 bacterium | reverse complement strand
TTTGGGAGCAACCGTTGCATATCAGCTTGAAGCTGAGATATTTCCATTTTTTTTATCAACCCGCTTGACAGAGTTGCAGATTTTATTATACTCCCGCCAGTCACTCGGCAGCAGCAACGCCGATAGAACAATTACCTTTTAAGGTGGTCCGGTGAGGCTGCCAAAGGTAGGACCAATGACAATAACTCCATTCTCAAGAATAGACTCATCAACTCCGGCATATATATGCGCGGTCGTGCGTTTATCCACCAAAACGCCACAGGAGGTTCAGCTTGCCTGACAATACTCAATTGATACTCAACGAGAAAAAAATCAAGCGTGCGCTTACTCGTGTAGCGCACGAGATTCTGGAACAAAACCCAGATGCCGACTCGCTGGTCTTTATCGGCATCATCACGCGTGGCGCTATTCTGGCTCGGCGGGTGGCTGATATTATCAAGGAGTTGGAAGGTGTCGAGGTGCCGGTCGGGCTGATGGATATTGGTCTTTACCGCGACGATGTCCACTCCAGCCTTGACCAACCGGTAGTGCAACGGACCGACATTCTCTTCTCAATTGTCAAACGCAACGTGATCCTTATTGATGACGTTCTCTTCACCGGCCGAACGGTGCGGGCGGCGCTGGATCAAATAGTTGATTTTGGCCGTCCCAAGACCATCCAGCTGGCCGTGCTGGTTGACCGTGGTCACCGCGAGTTGCCAATCAAGGCCGACTACGTTGGGGTCAATATCCCGACGGCCAAAGAGGACAAGGTGGTGCTTGAAGTTACCGAGAAGGAAGGGCAGGATCAGGTGTACGTCCTCAGGAGTAACAGCCAGCCCGAGAAAAAAGCAGCGTCAAAGACCGCTGCCAAACCGGCAAAGAAAAAAGCGACGGGGAGGGGAAAATGAGCCGCCTCAGTTCTCGTCACCTGCTGGGGTTAGAGGGAGTCCCCAAAGAAGATATAAGCAGAATCCTGGAGACGGCGGTTTCGTTTCGGGAAGTGATCGACCGCACGATCAAGAAGGTTCCGACCTTACGAGGCGTCACCGTCCTGAACCTCTTCTACGAACCATCGACTCGCACACGAATATCGTTTGAGCTGGCGGAGAAACGTCTGTCGGCCGATACCGTCAATTTCTCGGCGTCAACTTCGTCGGTGAAAAAAGGTGAGTCGTTGCGTGACACCGTTCAGAATATTGAGGCGATGAAAATCGACATGGTTGTTGTGCGACACCGTTCCACAGGTGTGCCGTACTTCCTGACCCAGTGCATGGATGCCAACATCATCAACGCCGGTGATGGCGCTCACGAACACCCCACCCAGGCGCTACTGGATATGTTTACAATCTGGCGTAAGTACGGGCGACTCGATAAGCTTCGCGTGGTGCTCGTCGGAGATATCAAACACTCCCGCGTGATTCGTTCGAATATCTGGGGGCTCCAGACGATGGGCGCCTCGGTAGCTCTCTGCGGACCATCGACTCTGCTTCCGGTGGAGGTTGAGAAATTTGGTTGCGATGTCTACACCAATGTCGATGAGGCTCTTGACGGTGCCGATGTTGTCAACGTGATGCGCGTCCAACTGGAGCGGCAACAGTCGGGATTGCTCCCCTCGCAACGTGAATACACTAATCTGTTTGGCATAACCAAAGACCGCCTGAAACGACTCAATAAGAACTACACGATCATGCATCCCGGTCCAATGAATCGCGGTGTCGAAATCGCCAGCGAAGTTGCCGACAGCGACCACTCGGTGATTCTCGACCAGGTTACCAATGGTCAGGCAGTAAGGATGGCTGTGCTTTATCTGCTATCGGGTCGTCAGGAAGAGGAGGGTATGTAATGGCCAGCAAAAAATATGATCTGGTGATTAAGGATGGGCAAGTTATCGATCCGGCTCTCGGGTTCGGCAAGGAAGCCCATGTGTTTGTCAAGGATGGTCGGATTGTCAAGATACAGAAAGATTCTGCGGCTATCGCTCGTGACTTGAAATCACTCGACGATGATCAATTAATTGATGCTGCCGGTAAGATTGTCATTCCCGGTCTGATTGATATACATGTTCATCTTCGTGAACCGGGTGGCGAGGCGAAGGAGACGATTGAAACCGGTTGTCGGGCCGCTGCCGCCGGTGGGTTTACATCGGTCTGCTGCATGCCTAACACGACGCCGAGAATTGACAATCAGGAAACGGTCAAGTTTGTGCAGGATCGTGCTGCTGGTGCCGATGCCCGCGTCTACGTAGTGGGTGCGATTACTAAGAATATTGAAGGGAAAGAACTCTCCGAGATTGGTGATCTGGTTAAGATCGGAGCGGTGGCGATTACCGACGATGGTAACTACGTCCAGAATCCGGAGATCATGCGTCGTTCTCTTGAATATGCTAGCATGTTTGATATTCCGGTCATGCAGCACGCCGAAGATCAGTTCCTCTGCGCCGGTGGTGTTATGAACGAATCTTTTCAGTCGAGTCGACTGGGGATAAAAGGCGCACCGGCAGTAGCCGAAGAAATTGCAGTGGCTCGTGACATTGCTCTGTGCCAGGTCACCGGAGGACGGTTGCATATCCAGCACGTGACGACCCGCGGTGCGGTGGAGGCGATACGCAAGGCGAAACTTGCCGGTATCAACGTGACAGCCGAAGTGACACCGCATCATCTGGTCTTGACCGACGAAGAGATCGGCAAGGAGTTCAATACCAATCTACGGGTCAATCCACCCCTGCGGTCGGCGGCCGACCGCGATGCGGTGATTGAAGGCTTGATCGACGGGACCATTGATTGTATCGCATCGGATCACGCTCCTCATGCCGAACAGGATAAGGATTGCGAGTTTGACATGGCGCCTCCGGGGATGATTGGGCTGGAGACGACGGTTGGTTTGATCAAGACCTACCTGATCGACAAAGGGTATCTCAGTTGGGCTGATGCCGTTCGCAAGATGACCGCTAACCCGGCGCGTATTCTTGGATTGCCGGGGGGGAGTCTGGCGGTTGACTCTCCAGCCGACATTACAATCATTGATCCCGAAAAGAAATGGACGGTGCGAGCTGATCGATTCCAGTCCCGATCAAAAAACTCGGCGTTTATTGGTTACAAGCTTTCGGGTTGCGTGTTCAAGACGATCATGGGGGGAAGGATCGTCTTCGGATAGACGTCGGGTCGTTCGATCAACCGATCTGCGTGGTGCGGAGTCATCGAGATCGGAGCAAACTAAAAAAGCTGCCGCAGATTATCGCGGCAGCTTTTTTATGTCTATCGTGATTTGGTGAATGCAGACCCAATAACATCAACCAACTGAAGAGAAGGTGGTGGCGGCGGGTATCAGCGGAAACAGCCTTGACATTTGGCCCGGTTTGGCTATCTTCGTGTCTGACATAGAAATAGACAGAAAGAGGACATCTATGGAAATCAAATATCTCGATCTTCAGGCGCAGTATCGGTCAATCAAGCCCGAAATCGACGCTGCCATTGCCAAAGTTGTTGAATCCTCGTCTTTTGTGCTCGGTCCCTCAGTAGCCGAATTTGAGAAGAACTATGCCACCTACTGCGAAACCAGCCATGCTGCCGGCGTCAACAGCGGCACCAGCGCGGTGATGCTGGCGCTCAGGGCACTCGATGTTGGTCCGGGCGATGAAGTAGTCACCACTGCCAATACATTTGTGGCGACAATATCGGCCATTACGTACACCGGCGCTCGACCGGTGCTGGTTGATTGTGATCCAGTCAGCCGCAACATCGACCCGCAGTTATTATCGATGGCCATATCACCAAAGACCAAAGCGGTTATGCCGGTGCATCTCTACGGACGAATGGCCGACATGGACCCGATAATGGAAACCGCCGAGAGGCACGGCATTCCGGTGGTTGAGGATGCCGCGCAGGCGCATGGCGCACGCTACAAAGGCCGACGGGCCGGGTCAATTGGCCAGATATCTGCCTTCTCATTCTATCCGGGCACGAACTTGGGTGCGTATGGCGAAGGGGGAGCGGTTGTGACCAATGATCCGAAACTGGATAAGACCATCCGTGTGTTGCGCGATCATGGTTCGGAGAAAAAATATTATTACGATACGCTCGGCTACAACGCCCGCCTCGAAGGAATCCAGGGGGCGGTGCTGAACGTTAAATTGAAGCATCTCGACAAGTGGAACGCTGAACGTCGTCGGGTGGCTCTGTCATATCGTGAGCATCTTAAGGGTGTTCCGGTTACGACCCCCAGCCTCCATGATGACCACGAGCAGGTCTTCCACGTCTTTGTTATTGAGACCGAAAAGCGTGACCAGTTGCAAGCATACCTCAAAGAGAACGGTGTGCCGAGCATTATTCATTATCCGGTTCCGGCTCACCTGCAGAAGGCGTATGACCATCTCAATCACAAGGAGGGTGATTTCCCGGTGACGGAGAAGTTGTGTCGCGAGGTTATGTCGTTGCCCATATATCCGGAGATGCCCGAAGAGCATATTGCCTATGTCGCCGAAACGATCAGGAAGTTCTTCAGCACCTGAGACAGGTTTGTTGATTCCGGTTCGTCTGGAGTTACTCTGTCTCGTTGCCCTTTTTTCTCTGGTTCTGCTGGTCCGTGTCTATTGTCTCGATGCTGACCCGCCGTTCGGTCTGTCGGTGTCAGCCGATGTTTACACCGACCCATCTCAATACACTCTGTTTGCCGCGCAGTTTGTGCAGACAGGTGATTTCAATCCGCTGGGGGATCATCGGTTTGCCTTCTTCCTGAAATCAGCCGTCACGGTCGTTGCGGTCGGAATGTTCAAGTTGTTTGGCGTCGGTCTTCTCCAGTCCAACGCGGTGGGGTTGTTTTTCAGTCTCGGCAGTCTGCTACTCTTTTTTCTGTTCCTCAGGCGCGTGGCCGGGCAGGTTCCGGCGTTGCTTTTCCTGCTACTGATATGTTTCAACAATAACCTTCTGTTTTATGGACGGCTTCCATTTCTGGAACACGCCATGACGTTTCTTGCATTCCTATCGATGGTTCTGCTTGTCTATGTGAATCGGTGGTGGGGTGTGTTACTGGCCGGGATGAGTCTGGCGTCGGCTATTTTGTTCGGCAAGCTGATAGGAATGATTTTCATAGCGCCGTTTGTCTGCTACTTCGGACATCAAATCTATTGCGAAGGTGCCACCGGCACTCCGCTGGCACGCAGGCTTCTTGGCCCGGCAATGTTCGCGGTCGGTTTTACTGCGGTAACGTTGTTCTGGCTCTTTTTCAGCTATCTTCCAATGCAGGCGCAAGTGGCCGGTTATGTTGGGGAAAAAACGCTCGCTCTTTACGGAACACCGGAGGCTTTTGAGTCAATCGGAAACTTTGTTGAGACACTGGTGTCTTTTGGATATGACAGTCGTCTGTTCCAGCGGATGCCTCTCGTTGCAATACTCGGTGTTGTTTGTCTCCTGACTATCGTGTACCGCATGTCAGTCCGACGCCCATTTCGCGAACGATTATCTGGTCTCACCGGTGGCCATCTGATTCTTTTCGCTACGGTTGTCGCTTTCTATCTCGGCTTGATGATCTGGAATTATCGACCGCTGCGCTACCAGATGGTTCTTGTCTACGCGTTCTACGGTCTGGCTGCGATGTTGCTGGCGGATCTCTGGCAGAAGGGCCTGCGGGCGGGCTCGAAGAAACTGACCTGGCGATTTTATGCTTGGACTTTCCCCGTGATTCTTGTAACGGTCTATCAGTTGGCCCAGGGAATCAGCGATCTGGCCGGAACTGATTTCTATTTCAATGATCGAATCTTTCATGTAGGGGTACTGGCGGTACTGGTTATGATCTTGATAGGTACTCACGCCCAATGG
>DAOUUR010000316.1 GCA_030668045.1 bacterium | reverse complement strand
GGAAGCAACCCACCCGAACCATCGGTAGCATCAAGCCCGCCCTCGACATACATGGAGACATCAAAGGTTCCGGCGACTAGCTTGGTCGGATCAAGTTTTGAGAAGACCGAAAAACTAACCGTGCTAACCGTATCATCGGGAATCGTTGTGAAAGCCGGCACCTCAATATAGAACCAGAGTGACGCCACCTCGCCGGAGTCGGCATGAACGATTGTGCTCGGGATGACTTCTCCGAAATCAGGTTGACTATTAGATACGGTCAGGCCATAGAAGTCAAGTCCGTTACCATTGTTGCGAACCTTGACCCAAACCTTATGAACCTCACCCGGCTGGACAGCTGTATCGGACGGAAACTCGACACTATCAACGGAAATCGTAACCTCCAGAGCCGGAACATCAAGTCTCACCTGTTTTGGTACTGCAGCTGGATTCCCGTCCCAGGTTGGATCACCTGAGACAATCGTCGCCGGACGACCATTGATCTCAAAGGAAATCGAATCGCCCAATGCAGCGCCATCATACGGAATACCGAGATCATCGCCATAGACAGGCATGAAACCGTAGTGGCCTGCGGTGTGAACCGTAAAAGACCCACAAAGGGCCCTATCTCCCGAAAAAGCGTCCACAATTGAGCCAGCCAGTATCGGCGCCCCATTGAAGGTCGAGGTTGAATCAAAGTACTCGGTCCACTCATTGGGGAGTTGCTGAGTACTGGCGGTTACGGCGCTGAATAAAATCAGCGCGAAAACACAAACTGTTTTTGCCAAGATAAGTCTCACCTCTTCACCGTTTCTTGTGCCGGTCGATCGGTCCACCGATCGACCGGACATTTTCGTCAAAACTGATCTATCGAATGACCTCCTATTTCAGAAGAGTCATCTTCCTTGTTTCAGTATAACTATCAGCAGTCAAACGATAAAAGTAAATTCCTGAGGAAACTACTTCACCCTCTGAATTACGGCCGTCCCAGACAACATCGGTTGTTCCGGCCTGCGCTACACCTTCAAACGGTACAGCCACTCGCTTACCCAGAACATTGAAGACCTCAATAGTAGCCTTGCCGCTAGTGGCGAGACGGAACGAGAGGGTCGTGCTCGGGTTAAACGGGTTGGGGTAGTTCTGGTAGAGACTGTAGTCTGACGGCAGAGTCGAACCAGTACCAGCTTTGGAGGTCAGGTTGGTAATTTCAACCAGATCGCCATTCTGGGTCCAGGTGAAGCTCTCTTCGGTCTGGACACCAGCCACTGTCAGTGTAAACTCTTCGCCAAAACCAACACCAGCTTCGCCAGTGCCGCGATCGTCTCCATAGACAGACATGAATCCGAACTTACCGGTTTCTCTGACTGTGAAGCCACCAACCTTGACACCATCGTTGTTGTAGGCTTCAACCATCGTACCGGCTACAACCGGATTACCGTTAAGCATAAGGTCTCGGGAGTAAACGTTCACCCAGAGTGCCGTGGTGTTCAAGTTGGCCGGTACGCCTTTAGCGGCGATGCGGTCATGGTTGACGCGAGGAGCGGCGGCAGGAGCCGGAGCACCAGGGTAAACCAGATCAGCGACATGGTCCACTTTCAGCCAGTAGCCCAAACAACGAGCCATCTCGTACAGATTGTTGTTGGAACCGGCAGCTGGCATGTATGTCTCGCCATATCCTTTCGCAACGATCAAGTTGTCATCGGCGATCAGATCGGCCAGTGCCACTTCGGGAGCAAGAACATCCTCAGCCAGATATGAAACCAGGTTCCAGCCAGCGTTGAGCGGGATAGCCGTCATGGCAGCCACCTCGGTACCCTCAATCGTCAGGGTCGTTGGCTTGTTGGCTTTGATCCAGTAACCACTGAGATGATCGACATACCAGAGAGTAGAGAACATCTCCAGCGACGGATCGGAAACATAGGTCAGACCGCCTTGTTCAAAGCCGGAGACCTGATCAATGTCGGCCATTGATGCTGCCAGAGCGTCTTTAATGAAGTCCGACGGATTATCCACCGGCCAGCTAACGAGGTTCCAGCCCACAGCGAGGTCACAGGTATGGGTGACCAGAAGTCCAGCGTCGAGACAGACTTCAATGATGTCCTGATCGACGGTCCACTCGGTATTACCAGTAGTGAGAGCCTTCATACCGTTCACATAGAACGATATGGCCTCGCCGGGATAGGCACCCGTCGTGTCTGCAACCGTTTCGTCGTCACGATGGACTGCCATGAATTCATAGCGGCCTTCGGTGGTGACATACTTGGTACCACAGTGAACACCATTGGGGGTGTAAGCATCAATAACCGATCCAACCGGCATTGGAGCACCCATGAAGGTGTTACCATCACAATAGAAGTAAACACATTCGGTAGAGAGGTCCATCGGAACCCACGGTTCCAGAACGATCGTCGGATCGTCGCCCATCACCACACCCGGTGTCAGCTTGGGATAGTAGCCATCTTTGTAAACCCAGATATCAATCTGATCCAGATCAAGCGCCAGACACTCAAAGAGACCGGTTGCATCGGTAGCCATGGTCTCGATAATCGATCCCGTCGGGAAAACATCCCAGACCTCGACGGTAGCGCTTTCGATCGGAACAGTCGGTGAACCCGGCTCGACAACATAGCCACAGAGGTCCCAGATAATCGGACCAACACCAATGCCAACGGGCTCGGCATCAAGCGTTGGGTTGATAACTGACAGAGGGAGGCCCGGACAATTGAGCGTAAATCTTGGCAACGGCTCCACAATAGTCACCGGATAGAAATCGTATGGTGCATCCACGGCAATCGTGAAGTACAGCGTCATAAGGTTATAAGTACCGGCTGTGATACCTACATCCGCACCGGCGTCGACACTGACCAGCATCCCGGCCGTTTCAACGGTGAAACCGCTCCAGAGACCGGTCAGTTCAGAGCTTTCCTGTGACACCGAATCAAGTACGAGGTACTCCGATCCCCAACCAACCGCAGCGGTGAGACCAAAGAGGTCGCAGGAGTTTGTTATCATGACCGGAACAGCGATCTCGGTCTGACCACGATGGGCCGCAACCCACGGCATGATTGAGATAGAGTCAACTTCACTGAACTCAAGAGCGGCAATTGTGTAGGCGATGATGACTGAGTCACTATTGTCGGCATCGACCGCATCGACATAGATTGGAGCGTAGTAATCACCCGGGGCCATCGCGACCGTATTTGGACCGGCCAGAACGTTATCGGGAGTCTCCCCGCTGCCCTTCTCGAGGTAGAGCCAGTCAATTTCAAATGGAACTGCAAGCGTGTACGGAATCTCTGCGCCACCAACTTCAGCAACACTGAACGTTTTGGGGTCTGCCAGTGGTTCACCCTCGACCGTCACAAAATAGAGCGTGTCAGGAGTCGCTTCGATAAACTTCGGAATGATCTCCGGGAACTCTATTACAGTGCCGTCATCCAGAGCGGCAAACAATCCTGCCTCGGCACCGTCCTGATTAGCCTCGGGCTCAGTGAAACCGGATGCGAACACAACGCCCGCTCGGCCGCCCAGAGCCGAGAGGTCGAAATCGTAAGAGGCAATCCTGGTCGTGGAGTCGTCAGAAGGTGTGATATCGAGTATATAGGCCATTGTCAAGTATTCTGTATAGGGTGTCATATCGCCGTAGCCTATGTCATCCACAATAGGAACCGAAGCTCCCCTGAAATACATGTCAACTGTCTCGGCGTCCGTAATACCATGGCTAAAGAAGATTCGCAGGATCACGGACTCCGGGTCGCTGTCGTGACGGGTGGATGCTCCGGCCATGAGTATTCGTTGGCGTTTG
>DAOUUR010000119.1 GCA_030668045.1 bacterium | reverse complement strand
TGTTTATCGTACTTGGGAATATCGGTTTCTTCATTGACCAACGTAAACGGAAATTGGAAGGAGGAATGTAGTTATGGATTTTGGCACATTTCTCTGGACAACGCTGGCAGCGTTTCTGACGCTGGGTACATTTTCATTCCTGTACAAGGATAACCCGTTCTACAAGATCGCCGAGCATCTGGTCGCCGGTGTTGCCACGGGGTATTTCCTGATAATCCTTTGGCACAACGGTCTGGTGCCGAACTTGTTTCAACGTCTCGAGGATGGTAACTGGTATCTGCTCTGGCTTGATTCGTCGCGCCCATTGTATCTGATACCGGCGATTCTCGGGGTAATGATGTGGACCCGCTTTTCACAGAAGTGGTCGTGGGTATCGCGGTGGCCGATGGCGTTGTATATCGGTATTTCAGCCGGTGTTGCCGTGCCGGTGGAGATGTCGGCCCGTGTCAACAAGCAACTCTACGCTACGATGGTAGCTATCGACTGGAACAATTTCTTCGGACATGGTGGTTTCAACCTGCTTGACACGACCTCCGGATTGTCACAAGTGATTATCTTTGTCGGTGCAATGTCGGCTTTGATATATTTCTTCTTCTCCAAAGCACACACCGGTGTTTTTGGTGGCGTGGCAACTTTTGGAATCTGGATATTGATGATTGGCTTCGGTGCATCGTTCGGCTTTACCGTGATGGCCCGAATTTCGCTGTTCATCAACCGGATTCAGTTTATTGACAATAACTGGATTCAAAACGCCTTCAACACTGCAAGGGAGCCAAACCCGAACTGGTCGGGCTGGTTCCAGGCGGTATTCTGGGCGATGTTAGCCCTGATTGTCTGGTATGCCGTCAAGGAGTTTGTGGACTACCGCAAGCGAGTCCGATCACAGACGGCATAATGTACTGTTTTAGTCTTTGATATGAATCCCGTCGAGTTGGTTGCTCGGCGGGATTTTTTTGTTGATTATTGAACCGACGATGATCATGTTAAAATAATATCGCTACCGAATTTTCTGCGCGACTTGACGTATAAAGAGAGTGCTTCGAGGCAAAATCGATTGCAATGTATGTAAGGAAAAGTGATGTAATCTTGTTTCGTATTGTCCGACAGAGAGTTGCGGGGAGGTTTTGGTATGTGCGTAACGCGCTGGACGGTAGCGTGTTAAGTGTACGTCAATAATGTAGACCCTTAACCCTCTATCGTGCAGAAGTTTATGCGTACGAATATGTATATTTTTAAAGAAAGTGCTTGACATACAGGCAAATATTTCCTATGCTCAGGCTTGGAGGAGCCACTGCGTGCTGTAGGCGCGCTCTTGTGAAGGAACCTAAAGGGTAGGTCCTGGCAAAGACACAGGGAAAGTGAGGTAGGGAAAATGGCTCGACCCGGAAAGTCTGCGGAAGCCGCTGTGAAAGCGGAGGTTCCGATGGGCGCTGAGGAGAAGAAGCCCAAGAAAGGCGGGAAGCTTTCGACCGCCGAGGCCAGGCGCGATTATCAGCGCCGGTACTATCAGATGCACAAGGAGAAAGCCAAGGAATACCAGCGCCAGTACAATCTGACGCATAAGAAAAAAGCAAACGGAGCGCAGGGTAGGGGTGGTTTTACCGCTGAGCGGGAAGTTGTGCGTTCAACTTTCAATAGTGCTGATCTCATGCACGCCCCAGTGGAAAAAACTGTTCGTATGTTGGAGAAGATCATCAAGGGAGAACGATTCTTTACGATGTAGATTCGCGCGCTTCGGAAAAACTTGGTGACCCAACAGTCATTTGGCTGTTGGGTCGCCTTTTATGTTGCCAGTCAATACTATTTTTGATAAATTCCCGCCGAACTTACATCCATTTGACTGAGAAGAAGGAATTAATATGCCTACGCGTAAAAATGCAAAGACAAAGAAGGCGGCTCCTAAGAAGTCTGCCACGAAAGCTGACGGAAAAACCACGGCTAATAAGCCCAAAGCTGCCGTCAAGAAGACCAGCCCGAAAAAGCAATACTACTATTTCTTTGGTATAGGGAAGGCTGATGGCGATTCTTCAATGCGTGATCTTCTTGGTGGCAAAGGAGCCAATCTGGCCGAGATGTGCCGAGCTAGAATTCCAGTACCACCTGGTTTTACGATTTCAACCGATGTCTGCCATCTCTACTATGACAACGGAATGACGGTACCCCAAGCGGTTGATGCGGACCTGGAGAAATATGTCAAGATGGTGGAGAAGGCGGCTGGTAAGAAATTTGGTGATCCGGCCGATCCGCTACTGTTTTCGGTTCGTTCGGGTAGCAAGTTTTCGATGCCTGGAATGATGGATACGATCCTGAATCTTGGCCTTAACGACGAAGCAGTCGAGGGTTTGGCCAAGAAGACCGGCAATCTGCGTTTTGCTCTGGACAACTACCGACGATTCATTGCCATGTTTGGCAATGTTGTCCTCGGGTTGGACAAGGACATTTTCGAGAGAGTCATCACCATGCGCAAGGATGACCGCGGCATTAAACAGGACAGCTCGCTTCAGGTGAACGATCTTAAGGAGATCGTCAAGAAATTTAAGTCAATCGTAAAGCGCAAGTGTGGGGAACCATTCCCCGATGATCCGTATCAACAGTTGCGTTTAGCGAGGGATGCGGTCTTTCGGAGCTGGCACAACCCACGCGCGATAACATATCGGCGTCTCAACGATATCCCGTCTGATCTGGGTACGGCGGTCAATATTCAGATGATGGTGTTTGGCAACATGGGTAACACGTCGGGCACTGGAGTTGGTTTTACTCGTAATCCAGCGACAGGTGATAAAGAGTTTTACGGTGAGTATCTGGTCAACGCGCAGGGTGAGGATGTTGTCGCTGGCGTGCGAACTCCACAGCCGATAGCCCAGCTCAAGAAGGAGATGCCTGCCGCCTACAAGAAATTGAAGGATATTACGACTCGACTCGAGAAGCATTATCGGGAGATTCAGGATTTTGAGTTCACAATTCAGGAGAACGAACTCTTTATGCTGCAGACCCGCAACGGCAAGCGCACTGTTCAGGCAGCGATAAAGATCGCCGTTGACATGGTCAAGGAGAAGTTGATCAGCAAAGAGGAGGCTCTGGGACGTATAGAGCCTGCGCAGATTGATCAGTTGTTGCATCCCAGCATAGATCCCTCTGCCAAGTACGACGTTATCGCTAAAGGTTTGCCGGCATCGCCGGGCGCGGCTTCGGGGAAAGTCTATTTCACTGCCGAAGATGTTGTCAAGCAGGGTCCCAAGAAGGCGTCAATTTTAGTGCGAGAGGAAACTAATCCGGATGACATCGAGGGCATGAATGTCGCAGTCGGTATCCTCACGGCTCGTGGCGGTATGACATCGCACGCGGCGGTAGTGGCTCGTGGCATGGGCAAATGCTGTGTCTCCGGCGCCGATGCTGCCAGAGTGAATGTTAAGAAAAAGCAATTCCAGGTTGGCAAGTTGGTGATCAAGGAGGGAGAGGTCATTACCCTCAACGGATCCACTGGAGAAATTATCATGGGGACGGTGTCCACTGTGGAGCCGGAGCTCTCGGGCGAGTTCTCCGAATTTATGAGTTGGGCCGACGAGGTTAAGGTGCTAAAAGTGCGTACCAATGCCGATACCCCTGCCGATGCTGTCAAGGCTATCAAGTTTGGTGCTGAAGGGATAGGGCTTTGTCGAACCGAGCACATGTTCTTTGCCGAGGATCGTATTCCGATCGTTCAGGAAATGATTCTGGCCGATTCCACCGAGGAACGCGAGATGGCCCTGGCCAAGTTGCTCAGTTTTCAGAAGAAGGACTTCAAGGCTATCTTCAATGCTATGGAAGGTTTTCCGGTAACAATTCGCACGCTCGACCCTCCGCTTCACGAGTTCCTGCCGCATAAGTCTGATGTAGAGGCGAAAATTGAGGGACTGGACAAGAAAAGCGACGAGTACGAAGAAGACCAAGCTCACTGGAGCAAAGTCTTGCGCCGGATTGAAGAGTTGGCCGAAACCAATCCTATGCTCGGGCATCGTGGTTGTCGTCTCGGTATTCTGTATCCTGAGATAACGGAGATGCAGGTGAAGGCGATCATCATGGCGGCCTGCGACCTGATTAAGGACAAGAAGAAAATCTTCCCAGAGATTATGATACCGCTGGTCGGACATGTCAATGAATTCAAGCATCAAAAGGAAGTTGTCGAGCGCATTGCTCGCGGTGTGATTGGCAAATCCAAGTCAAGGCAGCTGGAATTCATGATCGGCACCATGATTGAAATTCCTCGGGCTGCCCTTACTGCCGATGAGATCGCTACCGAGGCGGAGTTCTTTAGTTTTGGTACCAACGATCTGACGCAGATGACGATGGGCTTTTCGCGCGATGACGCCGGCAAGTTTCTCACCTACTATGTCGAGAATGGCATCCTGCCGCACGATCCGTTTGTATCAATTGATCAGGACGGCGTTGGTCAGCTAATCAAGATCGGCAAGGAGAAAGGCCGTGCTGCCCGTCGCGGTCTGAAGATTGGAATTTGTGGCGAGCATGGTGGTGATCCAGCTTCGATTGCTTTCTGTCATGAGATCGGTCTTGACTATGTGTCATGCTCACCTTTCCGCGTTCCGATAGCTCGGCTTGCTGCTGCTCAGGCGGCTCTCAGAGATAAAAAACTGGCCCGGAAGAAAAAATAGTCGGCATCGGAGCCACGGCTCCAGTCCGGTCCTAATATATGAGAAAATCAGGTAAGCGCGTAAGAAGAGAACTCGACAGCATTTTTCGTCCCAAGTCGGTTGCTGTCATTGGCGCCTCCACCCGCAGGGGCAGTATTGGGCGCGAGACGCTCCACAACATTCTCGTTGCCGAGTTCAATGGTAAGGTTTTTCCGGTAAATCCGAGCAAACCGGTCATCCACTCGATAAAGGCCTACTCTACCGTTCTTGATGTACCCGACTCTGTCGATCTGGCGATCATCATCGTTCCGAAGGAGAACGTCTCGAAGGTTGCCCGGCAATGCGGGGAAAAAGGCGTCGGCGGGCTGGTAGTGATTTCCGCTGGCTTCTCCGAGTCGAGTGCTGAGGGTAAAGCCCGTGAGACCGAATTGGTGTCGGTTGTCTCTGAGTTCGGAATGCGTATGATTGGTCCCAACTGTTTTGGTATTGTCAATACCAGCCCCAGTGTCAATCTTAACGCTACATTCGGCAAGACATATCCCAAACGCGGTCGGGTAGGTTTTATCACTCAGTCCGGTGCGATGGGTGAAGCGATCATGAGCATGGCCAAGGAGCTTGGTATCGGGTTTTCGCTGGTGGCGTCAATCGGTAACAAAGCTGATATTTCATCCAACGATCTGTTGGCTTACCTCAAAGATGACCCGGACACCGATATAATCCTGATGTATCTGGAAAACTTCGGTAACCCTCGCAACTTCACGACCATCGCACGTGAAGTCTCGCGGATTAAACCAATCGTTGTGGTTAAGTCTGGCCGGACCAAACTTGGTGCTAAGGCAGCTTCTTCGCATACCGGAGCTCTGGCGGGGCTTGATGTAGGCGTTGATGCCCTCTTTGAGCAGACCGGTGTAATGCGGGTCGAAACGGTCGAAGAGTTGTTCGATGTTGCCGCGGCGTTGTCAAATCAACCGGTTCCGAAAGGTAACCGTGTTTGTATCGTCACCAACGCCGGGGGGCCGGGAATTCTGGCGACGGACGCGCTTATTAACAGTGGTATGGAAATGCCTCACCTCTCTCCCGCTACAGTGAAGAAACTGAAGAAATTCATACCGGAGGAGGCATCGTTCTCCAACCCGATGGATATGATTGCCGGAGCGGGCGGTAAGGAATTTAAGAAAACCCTAAATGCCGTCAAGGAGGACAACCGATACGATTCGATTATCCCGATTTTTGTGCCTCCGGTTACGATTGACCAGTTGGAAGTTGCCAAGAACATCTACGAGGCTGTCTCCGACACCAAAAAGACTGTTTTAGCCTGCTTCATGGGTGCCGGGACGGTTGGCGCCAACTATCTTAAAGATCACAATATTCCGGTGTATATATTTCCCGAAGCGGTGGCCAAGACGCTTGCCACGATAGACAGCTACAAGCGTTGGCTCAGCAGCCCCAAGGGGAAAGTCCGAACGTTCAAAGTCGATCAGGGAAAAGTCCAGAAAGTGATTGACCGCTGTCTCGGTGGTAGCGACGGTGCGATTGTCGGCGAGGATGCGATTGAAATACTCCGTGCCTATGGCATCCCAGCCCTGCCATACCAGTATGCTCACAGCGGTCAGAATGCTGCGAAAATAGCCGCGGAGATAGGTTACCCGGTCGTCATGAAAATCAACACGCCGCCAATCCTCCACAAGACAGATGTC
Source organism: bacterium (assembly GCA_030668045.1). Taxonomy (GTDB): domain Bacteria; phylum Zixibacteria; class MSB-5A5; order GN15; family FEB-12; genus DAOUUR01. The sequence goes on along the minus strand of DAOUUR010000119.1, from coordinate 810 downwards.
GGTGGGGTAATGGTTGACCTACGTTCCGATAAGGAAGTGAGAGCTGCTTTCAAAGAACTGCAGTCACGGATAGGCAAACTGAAAAAAGGCGAACGTTTCTCGGTGGCCCTGCAGAAGATGGTTCAGAGCGGAGTCGAGACGGTGATGGGCATGTCAATTGACCCGTCGTTTGGTCCCCTCATGATGTTTGGTCTCGGGGGAATCTATGTCGAAGTGATGAAGGACGTATCCTTCCGGATCAATCCGTTGACCGATGTGGAAGCTGGCAGCATGATCAAATCGCTAAAGTCGTATCCGTTGCTAACCGGATTTCGGGGAGCGCCATCGGTTAACCTTGAGATCGTCCAGGAAACATTATTGCGACTGTCGCAACTTGTGCGCGATTTCTGCTGTTTCTCAGAGATCGATATCAACCCGTTTATTGCCTCGCCTGACAAAGAAAGCTGTCAGGCTGTCGACGCGCGTTTCATCGTTGTTCGCCAAGAAACAACCTGACGTCCGGAGATGCCGGACAACTGACGAGGTGCCGTGTTATGCGATATGAATTGAAAAGTGTTGGTCTCTGGCCGGTCGTGAAGACTGGCTTTTTCTTCCATGTCATTATTGGTTTTCTCGGCGGTTTCGTGTGGGCCATGTTTCTCGGTCCCATGATGGCTGTGATGGAGGGACTTGGGGGTGGTTACAGCGAACCGTTTGCATCTGATCTCTCGCTTGGTTTTCTCTTTGTCCTCCTGCCAATTCTTGGAGCGCTGGGAGCTGGCTTTTTCTATACCGTGCTGGTTGCGATTGTGGCCATGATCTACAACCTTG
>DAOUUR010000046.1 GCA_030668045.1 bacterium | reverse complement strand
CTTCATACCGTAGATGGAGTCATCTCCTGACTCACCGTGGATCTCATCGGACTCGCCGATGTCCTTGTTAAGGGGGTCATCGTTGGGTAAGTAGTCCGGGCCGCCGATTTGGTAGTCGAGCAACTCGGCCGCCCGCGGGATGATCTTCAAGTCGGTGCTGTATCCAAAGTCCGAATTATCGTAGCCAAAGCTAAGAAAAATACCACTGTTTGTACCATTGGTGCCCACAAGTCTGAAGATATTGCCGTTATCGCCCAGGATCATATCAGCATCCCGTGCATGGCCTTGGGCAGATTTATCACCAAGGTCGTTACGGGCAATAAGGCCTCCGTTTCCGCCATATATTGTATCGGAACCATCCTGTCTCTCGTCCGGCGTATCTAGTCCAAAGAGACTGGAATTTCCGCCGATGATGTCATCCTGGCCCAGCCCGCCGTAAATCGTATCGTCACCGCCGTTGCCTTCGATGTAGTCGTCACCGCCTTCATCGTTAGCCGTGGTTTCATCATCAACCAGCGTTTCGAGTACAAAATTATTAAGTTGGCCTGTAATCTGACCGTCACCATGGAGCGTGTCATTTCCGAGCTGTCCGAAGATCACGTCATCATCCGCACCGCCCGCAATGGTGTCATTACCGAAGGTCGTCGGATTAGAAGTATGAGAAGAATCGAATAGTTCAACTTCACGCATGTGGTTATTGTACGGATCGGATTGGGCAAGGCCTGTCACCAAGGGCAGGCCGTCGTTTCCAACGACCTCGCCGTAGATCACGGTGCCCGTAAGTGCCTGGAAGCGTTGGCTGTAATCGCTGTCAGTCCGCTGGATGCTGGCGTTGTCCCCGGCCACCACGTCATTCTCGGTGCCGCTGTCGATGATATCACCCGTATCATAGCCACCCGCTACGTTGTGGCCGCCGTAGATGTCATCATCGCCGGAACCACCAAAGATGACATCAGAGCCCTGCTGGCCAAGAATATAATCGCCACCAGCCTCACCGTAGATGAAATCGTCCGCACCCGCATCGTCATCCTGCGTAACAGTGGCCGTGTAGGTGTAGCCTTCATACCAAGGCTCCACCTCATCATGATAGGTCACCACCTGGTTGGCACCTCCCGAACTCAAAACCTCACCCTGGTCGCCGAAGATCAGATCAACGCCTGCACCTGCATGAATCGTATCACTTGCCGTGCCGCCCATGATGATGTCGTTACCGGCATTTCCATAAATTTCATCAGAACCACCGTAGGTTGGTTCAGTGCTCTCAATACTATCGACTGATGTCAAATCATCATCACCGTTGTGATAGTCGATATGACCGCTGTCGCCGATGATAATATCATCACCGATATGGCCGGTAATGGTATCTCCGACGTCACCGCCGAAAATGCGGTCGACACCGTCATTGCCTTCCAGTGTGTCATCACCGCCTGATGATGGATTGACGGTGTGGATTCTCTCGACGTTGCCGGTTGTGAGAATGCGCAAGGTTCCTTCTGTCTGCTCAATCACACCGTAATCACCGAGAATAATGTCATCTCCTTCCTGGCCTAAAACAGTATCGTTACCTGGAGCCAGACTGTCTTTGGAGTAATGTGCACTTGCATCGTTATTGACCACCGCAATTTCACGGCTCATCAGATTGACATTAAAACCGGAGTCACCATAGATATGATCAATGCCATCCTGACCATAGATAGTGTCATTGCCTGACCCGCCGGCGATATGATCACCAGCCTGGCTGCCGGTAATCGTATCATTACCTCCACCGCCATAAATGGTTATGGTCTCGGAACTTGCCGAGGCGTCGATGGTATCGTCACCTGGTGAGTCAAAAGCAGTCCCTAAAGGTATACCGGTAATTCTATAGTTTGGATCGCCTTCAACTGGTTTTATCGGGAATTGCTCGTAAATCAGGCCATTGACATCTTCCAGGATCTTACCTGATTCGCCGGCATAACGACTGCCGTCCTGGGATGTATCACCGTACACCACCAGCGGTGAATCGGGACCGCCACCACCGGTAATGGTGATGGTGTCATCGCCGCTGCCGCCATGCACCGTAGTTATACCGCCATGATCAGCGTCGGTTGTTAATGTCGCTTCAATGGTCAGGGCGTCATCGCCCTTACCGAGAAGGATATCAAGGATCTCCACGTCATCATAGGTGATGCCGCCGGAGAAGGTTATATCGTTAGAAGGATCATCATCACCAAGATCGGTGGTGAGATCAACGCCCATGCCAAGACCGGTCAAAGTATATCCCGGCGTGGTAATATCATCCCGGTACCCGAGGACGCCTGTATCATTAAGTGAGCTCGAATCGTTAAACACGTTCAGCGTATCGACTTGAGCGCTCTCCTCGACAAAAAAGTTGGGTGACATGGAAGTAATGACATATTCACTGGTCTCATCAGGCAGTTCTATTTCAGCCTCAATAACAGTCGGGTTTTGCAGTGTGAGGATGGTGTTCGCTCCCTCGACACTTGTGCCGGTTATCAGCCAGAATCGTTTATCCCCTGGTCCTGAGCTGATCTCTGCCGAGTAGCCCTCCAGTTCACTGATAGACGTCGGTCCATCCGGCTCATCAACATACGCCTGAAGATCGGCTGTTGCCACGGCCATCGTGTCAATAGTACCACCTTCTCCTGTACCGCTGAAAGCAACAACATTGCCGATGGATTCGAGGATGTCCGTCTCCGTTGGCAGTATGATGGGCTTAGCAAGTGACCGGTCAGCCCCTTCCACGACATAGCCTTCAATGATGAGCGGTCCCTGAATGTTGTTAACCAGATGACTGGCAAGCGGAAATGCCTTTTCAGACTGTTCACTCGTATCCGGTACATAGGAAGGATTTTCATCAACGGTGATGGTGACAGGCGTCCACCAGTTACCAGTGGTAAAGGTCACAGAATCAGGTGAAGTAAGCGTCTGACCATCGGTTAGCATATCGATGGTTACATCTTCCAGCGGTGTACTTGTCAGCCTTATATCATATGTATCCGTGCCTGCACCAACGATGCCATCGGCAATAACAAGTGTTGAGCCGTCAGTTTGAGTCACAAGAACACCAGGAGTTTCATTGTCGAGAATTTTGACCTCAACTGTCGGAGTATCGGTCATGACAAAACCTGGATCGCTGCTGGTTACCGTATGGGTTATTCTGGAAAAATCAGTGTTTTCAGCAATACCATCATCTACCGCTGCGACATCAATAGTAACGGTATCATTCCAGTTTAAATGCGTAAAGGTGATGACTCCTGCATCGAATCGAGTATCAGCACTTGAAAGTGATACCTGAGCGTCATAACCAAGAGCAACAGTGACTGTTTCGCCATCAGCAGGAGCCTTGGTGAGTTGTACAGTATAGCTGTCATTGATGCCATATGATAAACCACCTTCAAGGACCAGGGTCTTGTCATCGCTTTCGTTGATGATGAGTCCTGCCTGATCGTCATCGCGGACATTCACCGCGACATTGACCACCGGCACTTTATCAAAATCGGGATCAGTACTGGATGTGCTGTGGCTCACCATTACCAGCCGCTCTCCTTCTGCAAGCTCATCGTCTACCGCTTTGAGGTAGATGCGTTGCGGGGTGTTATAATTGCCGGCGGTAAAAGTGAGAACAGTGGCCGGTGTATATGGACCGCCATTGAAGGTGGCAACAAGAATGGTATCGCCGCCAAGCTCTTGTTCTTCGGTCATGGAGCGAGCTGCAGAAACGTTGACATATACCGTTGCAGCAGGAGCCCCTGAGAGATAAACATCATAGTAATCGGTAAACAGCGTTCCACCTTCATGTTCACCGACAACCACTGAACCGTCTATCTTATCAATGACAACCTGACCGATTGTTTCCGGATCTGCCACATTCAGGGCTATGCCCAGGGCCAGGAGACCGTCGTAATCAGAATCAGCTATACTGCTGACAGCATGGTTGATCATGCCACTTCTGCCCTCAAGCTCCTGGCTGATAATCGTTCCGGTCACATCGCCGGTCACATTAAATGTATCACTGCCAAGGCCACCGATTAATTTGATGACAATATCGGAACTGGTGGAGAGGACAAAAAAGTTGTCATCTCCTTCCATACCATCCACTTCAATCATCTCAACGCCTTCATAGGAAATATTGAGGCCGGCACCGTAAACACCCGACTCGGTGATGGCAAAGTCATCACCGAATTCGGTACCGATAACGACGATCTTGTCAAATCCGGCGCCACCGTCAATATCTACCGGGGCGTTAATATTGTACTGGACATAATCATCACCTTCGCCGGTGCGGACTTCTGTGGTTTCCTTGGTTGAAAAGTCATCGCTGCCAGCCAGTGCAAAAGCACGGACAATAAATGTATCATTACCATCGTTGCCTTCAAGGCGCAGCTCCGCCTTGTTGCTGTATACCGTGAACATATCATGGCCGGTGCCGCCATAAATGATGGTCGGAAAGCTGATACCCTGGCTAAGGTAACCGCGGGTTGTTTCCGTGGTGGCGATCTCATCGCCGGATGCAACACTGTCCGGGATTCGCTCAGTTCTGAAAATCTGGCCAATCTGGAATTTGTCGTCACCCGCGCCACCATCCAGGGTGGTGATGGAGCTGTTGTCGTCGCTCGCGAAGTAGTCATCACCTGAAAAGCCGTTGATGGTCAGACGGGAATTGATATTTTCATCGTAGTTGATCCGTTCCACCTCGGGGTGGAGGTCGTCGAGACCGGTGTTCAGAGACAGATAGGCGACAAAGTTCTCACGCAGCAGGAAGAGATCTTCACCTGTCAGGTTGTTAGCATCGTCCACGTCGGTGCCGTTGATGGTAAGCGTATCGCTACCATCGTTCGGCGCACCGGTGTCGTAGATATTGATTATGTTGTCAGTTCTGCCGCTGGTAATGTTGACGATGTAAGTATCTGTGCCGCTCTCACCGTCAATGTCCATCTCAGCGGTTCGGGTGTGAAGCTCATTAACCGTGATGTTGTCATCACCATCGCCGCCAAAAACATGTATATGCCCAGTCAGGGTATTCGCACCCTGCGCGTCAAAGAGGACCACGTCGTCATCCGTTTCACCATAGACTTGTATAAGGGGGGCATTGACTGTCCCGTTAATTGTTATGGTGCTGCCAACACCTGGATCTGCGTTGTCGTAGTCGCCGTACAACCTCACCTCGGTGTATGCCTGGACCGTGGCGTCTCCTTGAATGGTCAGGTCGTCACCTGCGAACAGCGCCACGTATGAACCCGTTGACTCGAGAGTCACCCCATCGACCACCACGAGATCGTCACCCGCACCGTCCGAATCAGTCGCCGTGTAAGTTATTTCATCAGCGGCAGTCACACTCTCCGTGATCGTAACCGGGCTCTCAGCCGTCACGTCAATGGACCCTCCGGCCTCCATGCCCGGTTCATCGCTTTCAACTACGCCGCCCACAGTCAGTGCAGCATTGTTCATCACCCAGGTGCTGCCGGTTGTGGACTGACCCTCAATATTGCCGACCTCCGTGGTAATCGGATTACCATCTTCACCGATATCCAGGCTCGCAAACAGGTAGGTCTTGCCGGAAAGAACGTTGGTACCACCGGGATTACCGTTCAGGACATTGCCGGCGAGTGCCGCTATGAAGGCCGTACCAGCATTCGTCTGCACCGTATAAAGACTGAGATCACCAAGAGGTTCGATAATATATGTATTGAACTCACTGGACGAGGTCAGCGTGCCGGCACCGGAATACGCAGTGTCGATATCCAGGTCGTCGCCCGAGGCGCCGATCCAACCGTCGTATTCGGCCTCCAAAATGATGTTGTTGCCGATGATATCAACGGAAGGATTGCCATCAACGCCCTCATCCACGTCCAGAATGGATACCCCTGCCTTCAGGCTGACATTGCCGTAGTTGGACTGCACTACATCCACATACATATCGCCGACAATCTCATGGAGGTAGATATCCTGATCGGCCGATGCATTGAGCGGTCCTCCCTGCAAATCGATCTCCAGGAAGTTGGTGCCGGCGCCGATGGAGCCCTCTGCACCGTTGCCCGTCCCGGCCTCCAGGTAGAGAAACTGAGTATAGATATTCCAGTCTCCGGTGGTATTGTCATCATCAAAGGCATCGAGGATAGACCCGTCGGCCTGCAGTTCCACAGAATCATTAGCAAACACTTCTGCGATTTTCAGATCACCGTCGTACTCATGGATGTAAATATCGTTATTGGCGCGTGCAATCAGGGACGCACCAGGAGCCAGGTCAATCAACAGCGGATCCGTTTCAGAACCGATACTCTGGTCCTCCCCTTCCAGGATCATATCGGCGCTTCTGATATTAACAGGATCAACAATGTCTGTTCTGGCATCGTAGATGCCCTCCTCAACCTTGATACATACCTTGTCGCCTGCAATTACCTGATCGATATTGATGGTTTCCTCGGAACCAAGATTCACGTTGTTGCCGGCGATCACGTTGACCACGCCCTCAGCCGTGATATCGACATCAGCCTTGGGTATGATACGTATCAGGGCAGCGCTTTCGTCAAGATCATCCGGTTCGATCTTTATTGTCCCTGCCGAATCCGCATAGAAGGTCACATCCCCCTTCTCCGCCGCAGCAAGAGCGAGTTTCTGATCATCACTCAGGGAATCGCTCAAGGGAAGCGTGATGTCGATCTGTTCCCCGTCCCCGCCTATGCTGCCGGACACATCAAGGGCGATGTCACTGCCGATGATGTTTGGGTCTTCTGTTGTGATCGTAGTCCCTGATACGCTCTTTGGACGCAGGATATTTGCATTCACGGAATTCTTCAACTGATCCTCGCTCCAGGCAGCCCGCTGCTCCAGCACATCGCCGTCTGAGAGATAATGACCGATGCCTTCGATGTGAGTAAGGCCGATGACTACCGGGGTATCGGCAGTTGCATCGTCATAGGTGGCAGCGAGTTGAATCTTTCCAGGATCATTTTCATCAACATCCACTACTACATAGTAGGTCTCGCCATCCTCCAAACCGTCGATGGAACCGCTTCCGCTGTGATAGACTACGGCTTGTCCGGTAGTGAAGACATGCACACCCAGGTCAATGGCATTCCCTGTTATTTGAGAGACGCCAAAGGCCTGGTGCAGCTCGGCGTAGTCCACGTCATAGGCAAAGTCCGGATCATAAGTGTCCGGATTATAGTTGTCCGGATCGGAACTGATGTTGCCCACGTCTCCGTATGTCTTGTGAAGGGTGTGATATTCGGTGGTACGCATATTCTCCAGCGTGGTAATGGCTTCCTCTACTTGGGTGGGGGTCATGCCCTGGTCCGCGTAGTAGTCCTCGTAGAAATCCCTTTCCGTATCGGACAGCGTCACCTTGAAATCAGGATCGTAGACCCCAGGATCCGCCTGCTGGTTGCGGTATCTCCAGTATGCATGGTAGTCGCGGGTCTTGCCGCCCTCATAGGCATCAATGGTTGCGTCGATGCTCTGTTGCGCCGTCGATTCCGTGGCTAACATCCGGTCCCACAACTGCTCAAGTTGTGTCTCGGTACGTGGATCCCTGACCACACCACTGTTACCATCCAGAAGATTTCCGGAGACTGCTTCAATACGGACATCGCCTGAGGTGACAATGCTTTCAACATACAGATCGCCGCCCATCTCTTTCAGATAGACATCGCCGCTTGCTTCTGCCCAAAGGCTGTCCCGAAAGCTGTTACCCGTGTTTACCATGAGGGGCAAAGCATCGCCGGCCGGCACTGCGGCCGTCCCACCAATTCCGAGTGTGCCGATATCGCCATACGTAGCGGTCAGCGTGATCTTGCCTCCCATCACCAGGGTGGATAAGTCCTCCTTCACCTCGATATGCCGACTGGTCGTCAGCTCCACATCTCCATTGCTGGTGGTGACCTGGTCTATCTTCAGGTCACCTGAAATCTCCTGTATTTTTACATGGCCGGAATTGGTAGTCGCGTTCAGGGTGCCGCTGTCCCCGTCGGTCAGATTGATGCGCAGGGTATTGTCGCTGCCGATCCCTGTGCCTGCATCCAGGCTTATGTTGCGACCATCTATCAAAGCCGTATCGTTGATGAGCCTTAGCGCCTTATTGCTATTGAGCGTTGTCGTGCCGGCCTCGTTCTGGATCGATTTATTGATCAGGATGTCCCCGTCGGATTTTACATCTACCTTTATATTGGCATCACCCTCCTCGTAGCCGATGAATTCGATATCAATGCCGCGATCCGCACGAATGCTGTGGGCATGGATGTCCTTTTTGGGCGTGGTCACGGTCTCTTTAACATAATAGGTGGTCTTGCCGTACCAGGTCGTTTCTTTCCAGGTCTTCCTCTTCGTTGCGGACTCACCGGTATCTATATGCCGGTAGTCATAGCTGTAGTCCGCGCCAACGTCAACGTCACCGGCATCATTGACATACTCCGCATCCTCCAGCCTTCGGGTCTCTCCCACATTTTTCCTGTGAGGACCGTCCACGATGTTATCAGGGTCAGCCGCAAGCGCGTCCACACCCATCCACGAGGAGGATCCGTAGGTCGTGACGGTCTGCTGGCTGTAGTTCTGGCCGCTGGCCCAGTAATATCGCATGCCGTCCTTGGGCGAATAGGTTGACGTCCGGCCTGGGGTCGTATCGGGATTGGGATCCGACCCCCCGAGATAGAAGACCTTCTTGACGACATTACCGTTCTCGTGCCGGTACTCCGTAACCAGCGGCTTGCCGTCTACATCGACGAACGAGGTGTCGGTGATCCTCAATAGCCCTTCCACTCCGTGACCCGTGTCCAGCAGGTTGGTAACCAGGTCGTAATTAGTATCGTTCTCTATGGTGATTCGGCCGTAGCCATCCATAACATTGAGCTTGCCGTTGCCGGTACTTACAATCTGGCCGAACAGCTCCATGTAGCCGCCCTGGACCTTCACCGACTCCATCTCAAGCCGGTCAAGCTCGGCGTTGTAGAACGCGTCGATATTACCGCCGGTGGGCAGCAGGAAGTATTTGTAACCCTTGGTTTCAAGCCCGTTATCCGTTACCGTCTGTAAGGCCAGGATTTTATTTCCGGCCCGGTACTCGCTGTATGCCTGTTCCGCGGCATCGATCTTTGTCACTTGATCGGTAGTGATCGTTACCGAACGTTCGGGTATGCCGCTCTGCACCGTGCCGTTGATGTTGAGATATTTCGCGCTGATGAAGACATTGTTGGCCGCGATGATGTTGCTGGCGCTGGGAGTGTGGAGAGCCCCGTAGACCTCCTGTTCGAGCTCTGTGCCGCTGGAATTCGCGTTGACCAACGGTTGATCCACTTTTGCGGCCTGGGTGATATCCGCCACATCCTGCCAGTGCGTCCCGGGATTCCCGCCCGCATTGAACAGAGCATCTGTGTAGGTCTGGACAAAATCACTCCCAGCGTTGATTATGATCGTGCCGGCATTGATATTCCCCTTGGAGATCACGCTCCCCTCGCTCGAAATCGTCACCGTGGCCAAGATCGCGTTGATATCGCCGACCAGCTCGATATCCGGCGACCGGACATCGTCCCCTAAAGGCGGATCATGCGGATCATTCGCATCAAACGTATTGGTGATGGTGATCGTGGGCGCATTGGGATCATCCGGGTCCGTGACCACAAAGGGGTCAAACTCGGGCGTGACTCCGCCCTTGTTGATATCCGCTATGTCCGCGTTGGAGGTAACGGACTGCGAGTTGAAACGGACCTGGCCTCCCTGATTGTCCGGTATGGTGATGTGGTTGATGCGCAGGTAAGAAGGGCTATTGTTGGTTATCGTGACGGAGACGTCGCCAGGGGCTATCAGCCCGCCGCTGCCGAGCAGATCATCACCCCGGACGTTGATGGTGCCTGCCTGGGCCCAGATATCATCCACAGTGATGTACGGAACCACGAAAGAGTCACTGTAGACATTCTTGTCCTCGTCATAGAGACCCATTTCCTCCATCTGAGCCTCCACGCGGTCGATCTCGGCCTGGTAGGCGGCCTCGGAGATCGGATCTCCTGCATATTCGGCCAGAAGAGTATACCAGTGCTCTCTCTCCTGTTTCAGGTTCGAGGCCATCGACTCCTCGCTGGCTGTGAAGGTGATGCCGTCGGTCTGGATGGAAGCGGTTCCGTTTTT
>DAOUUR010000006.1 GCA_030668045.1 bacterium | reverse complement strand
GTTTCACCATCATCTTCTGAAAGTCTGCCCGCGATGAGTCAAATTGCTTATTAAAAAACCGGATCAACCCACGATAGAACATCACTCCCTCGGCAGCATCTTCGGTCATGTGGCGCTCGCTGAGAATTTTCAGATGCTTGTCTGCTTCTGTGAGGTCGCCTTTGGCCAGATATACGCGGGGGATTGTCAGTTGGGCGTCCAGATAGATTTTGCCTCGTCGGTGATGATTGACCACAGAGTCGAAATAGACGAGGGCTTTGTCGTAGTCTCTTAGCTGCGAATAATAGACCATGCCGATCTTGTATAGCGCTTCTCCGATGGGACCAGGGACGGAGATCACAGCCGCGACCGTATCATAGAGGGCCAGAGCTTCCTCAATACGACCCAGCCGGACCAGCGCATCGGCCTGTAGAAGGTTGATGTCGGCCATGAACGGCTGATTGGCATATTGTGAACGCAGATACGTAGTCATCCGAACCACTTCGGCGAATAGTTCCCGCTCCTGACAATTACGTGCAAATTGGACCAGAGCGGTGCCTTTGAATCCTTCGGCGGAATCCTGACGGATGGCGTAGCCCGATGCTTTTTCATAGTTGTTGTGCCCGAGGTAGTAATTGGTCAGCAGTCTAAATGCCCGGAAATTGGACGATACCGGTGCCAGCGTAACCAACGCTTGTTCGGTCTCCTCCGATGATGTGGGGAAGTCAAGCATGCTGTGGAGCTTACGTTCAGCAACGGCCGCCGAAGAGGCTGTGTCCAGGGCGATGAAATACTCACCCGCTGCGGAAGCGTAGTGCCCACCCGATTCCAATGCTCTGCCGCGTTGTAGCGCAAGGAGGGTGCTGTCGTTGCGGAGGATACGGATGGAGTCTATGATAGTGACAGCGTGGTCGATGAAATTCTCGTTTAGCAGGCTTTCGAGAATAGTTGTGATTCTCACTGCGCCCTGATCATCACAGAGGGTGGCGGATTTCAGATAGGCATTGAGGGCGTTTTCGCGTCGGCCCTCTTTGATATATGCGTCACCCAGAAAGAGATAGTACTTGGCTTTCTGCGGATACAATTCGGTGAACCGTTGCGAAATGATCTCAGCTTTTGTCCATTGCTTGAGGTTGAGGTAGCAGGCTCGGAGCAGGTTGAAGATCAGTTCATTGGTGTTGTTCTCGGTGTACAGTTTCTCAAGATAGGCGGCGGCTCCGGCGTAGTTTCTCCGGCGGAGTAAATCGCGCGCAACTTGCAGCTGTTCATTCAGGGCTGGATTTGTCACCGGGGGGGAGAGGCGGGGGTTGGTTTCTGTTCCAGTTGTCTGGGCCGGTGTTGCGGTGGCCAGAGACATCAAGCAGAAGCCGGCGATGAGGAATAGTTTGATCAGGGCGTTCATCGTTATTGGCCAGTCGGAGCAGGTTGGTTCTGGATTGAGTTTCGAGACTCGGTCTGCAGCAGAGCTTTGAAGTACGCCTTGATCTGAGCTTCGTACTGCGCTGGATAGTTGTCCCCGAGATACTTGCGGAGGCGATCTTCCAGGTCAACCCGATCATCAAAAAGCTCGGCTGGGAGGGCCGGGGGATGGAACAGTGTCTGCGATGTTGCCGTGGTTGCTTTTCGCTGGTCGGAGAAATCTTTTCGCTGGAGTGAACGTGACGCCTCAAGCATCCGAGAGTATATTTTCAATTGCCGTTCGGTCGTTTCAGCTCCGACGTTGCCGCTTTCGAGTGCTTCCTGGACCGTCTTCATCTCGCTGGCGATATCGTCCAGACGTCCAAGTATCTGGCGGGAGTTTCCGAACTCATTGGCCAGTTGTTCCAGCGACTTGCGTATGGCGCCCTGTTCGCCGGCCAGTTTCCGAAGCGCTTCCAGTCCCTCGGAACTTTCTTTCCCGGCGGTGCTGCCTCCGGGTTTGTTGCACTGCTTTTGTGTTTGCTGATTCAGAGAGTTCTGCTTGTTACACATCGATTCGAGTTTCTTCATGCCTTTGTTGCAGTTACCGCCCTTGTTGCAGTCCTTCTGCTGGTTGAGAGATTCAACGAGTCGTTGTGAGGCACGGTTGAGGTTGGCCATTGACTCACGCTGCATGATCTGAGCCGGGCGACCCTGTTTGAGTTCCAGTTTCTCAACCGCACCGTCCATGTTAAGGATCGCATCGTCAACCAGCATTCCCAACTCCGAAGCGATGAATGGTGACACCTGCCCCAACTCGGCGATCCGTTGTCCCAGCCCTTTACACGCATCGGTCAGTTCCTGTTGGGCTCGGGCTGCCTGTTCCAGAACCGCAGATTGTGGCGATAGCTCGGCAGCTTTTTTCAGGAGGTCTTCCTGTTTTTGGGAATGATAATTGGCATCATCAATAGCCTTGCGCATCAATTTTTCCGCCATGTCGCCCTGATTCTCGTTCATCGCCAGCATCTGCTGCTGCATAGCGTCGAGCATCTCCATCAACTTGGAGAGTGCCTGCTTGCCCTGCTCGGAGGCGGTACTTTTCTGCTGCTTTTTCATCGCCTTGCTCATCTCGCTCATGTTCTGGTCGGCGTCGGTTTGCTCAATGGCTTCTGCAAACTTATTGGCCTCTTCCATCTGTTCGAGTCCCGCTTCTTTTTGGGCCTGCCGGAGTTCTGTGGTTTCTTTCTTGAGCTGCTCAAGCGCGTCGCGGATAGCATCTTCCTGAGGGCTGAGTTTGGCTAAGTCTTCATTGGGCGAGTCGGCGGTCCGCTGGTTCATCTCTTCCTGCTGCTTGGCCAGTTGTTCGGCCTTGCGTGTCATCGATTCCATCTTCTGTTCCATCTGCATTCTCTTAAGCAGGGCAAGGGTACGCTCCAGACGTTTGAGCAATTCCTCCTGTGACATCTCCATGTCTTTGAGAGCCTCGGTGAGCTTCTGTCGGTCGAGTTCTTTTAGCGCCTGCTGCAGGCGTTGCTGAGCTTCCTTCATATCCTGAGTGGCTACTTCTTCAAACAGCTTCTGAATCTGAGTCAGTTTTTCCAGAATCTGGCGGCTGAGGTGAGCATTCTCGGACATCCGGTCGATTGATTTTTCCATTTCGGTCGCTGCTTTTTCCACATCGGAAAGCATCTCAAGATTTTGTTCAGCGATATTCTCAAGCTCTTTTTGCTGTTGCCAGTCAGTTGATGAATTGATTTTCTGCTGGGACGAGATTTTCCGGGCGGCGTTCTTGAGTCGCTCCATCAAATCTTTGCCACGGTCGAGAATCTCTTCAGTGCGCGTGATGCGTTGGCCACTCTCGGCCTCGGACTCGGCGATGATCTCCTCAAGCGAAGGCAGCCGGGCTATATACTGCCTCGACCGGGTGATCTTGGGACCGGAGATTTGATCGTTATCGGCAACTTCGAATGAGTATACGAGATAGTCACCCGGGTAGAGATTCATGGGGCTTAAGTCCCAGTTGAATTCGACTTCGCCTTCGGTCTTGATCCGTTCGGAGAAATGAAGCACCGCGACGTTCTCTTCGCCGGGATGTCCCCCAGAGACGACAGCGTACTTGAGGATCAGCGATGAGATACCGTAGTCGTCAAAAATGCGAACCTTCAGTGGCAGCCGCAACTCGTCGTTGAGGTTGACATCGAAGCCCGGACGAAGGACATCTATTGACGGGTACTCGTCGGGAACAGCCGTGATGTAGTATTCGATTGGGTCGGGATTCTTTTCGCCGAGGTGATCCAGTAGGTAGAAATGGTACGAACGGGAACTGTCGACCATAATCACGGCACCGGCGGTTCGATCGGTTACTTCCATCGGCAGACGGGTCGAATCTGAGAAGACCATCTCAGAGGATTGAATCGGCAGGTTGGTTTCTATCTTGATATGGGAGCGGCTGCCGATAACCGCCGAGAAGGAGCCGTTGTTTTCATCAACTACCGTTGGGGCCAGGCCGGTGTAGTCCGGATAAAAAATCGACAGGCGGATACCCTCGACCCGTGGTCGATCAACGACGTCAACTTTCTGCACCTCAGTTTTGACTCGTCCGGCTTCGACATAGAAGTCAAACGACTTGTTGATCTGGCGGAGAGTTGTGGTCAACAACACAGAATCGCCGTAGTCGGTTGGGTGGTGACGCAGAGTTCTCAGATCGATTGCAGTCTGTTGCCAGCTACCACCGGCAAGGCGGTGGTGGATGATGGCTTCTTCGGGGAATTGATCGCCTCTTAGGACGCCGCCGATTTCGATGTCACGATATTTCACCCACTCAGTCGAAGTTGGGACCGGGGTCAGGAGGTATCCCAACGGCGGCGCAATCACGGTGGTGGGGTTGGAATAGACTTCAAGCGAATGGCTCCAGAGACCGGGCAGAAGCATGATCAACGCGACCGCTGCGACGGCGGCCACGGCAAATCGTTTTAGCGACCGGACTACCGGGTAGAAAGTGATGGCTTCGTCGAAATTGATCTCGTCCGATCTGGCCAGCGCCTGTTTTACGGTCCACTGAATAAGATCGTTTGAGTAACCGGGTGTCGATTTCATGCGTGCGAATTGCAGGGCGGCGATCAGTCGGCCTTTCAGGGCAGGATTCTTCTCTTCCAGAGCACAGGCGACAGAGTCGACGCTGCCGGTGAGAAAGCGTACGATTGCGTACCTGATGAAAACATAGCCGGCGCCGACACCGCTGATTGTCAGAGCAAGGAGTTTCAACCAAACCGGGAGGATCATCGTGGCGGCGACCAGACTCAGGGCTACTGCCGTCAGGAGAATTGCCGCGAAAGTCGTAAGAAAACCTGCGGCCAGCAGAACAAGGCGCTGCTTTAGCAACGTGCCTCGGAGTTGTTGTTCCAGCTCTTTATGTGACTCTGGTGTCGTCATAGCAGCCTGCTGCTGTCAGGTTCGTGTAATCTCGATTATCTTTCGTTTATCGGCGGTTGTGTAAAAACCGGCAAGTACTTCTGGCAATGAGACCTACCCTCAATATAACGTAGCATAGGTCAGTATGTTCAACCCCATCCGGAACGCTTCATGGCGTTTCTCCGGCGGGTCGTTGTGTACCTGTTGATCCTCCCAGCCATCGCCAATGTCTGATTCAACCAGGAAGTACAGAACCACGCGGTCATTGACAATGATCGCATACCCGCGCGGTGGATTGTTGTCATGCTCGTGAATCTTGGGCGGACCATTCGGGAAGTCATGGAAGCAATGGTAGATCGGATGGTCAAACGGTAGTTCCACGATCTCTCGCTCGGGGAAAAGAGAGGCCATCTCCTTTCGGAACGAAACGTCCATGCCATAGGAATCATTGACAAAGAGGAACCCACCGGCGGCCAGATACTGGCGCAGGCGTTCCTTCTCTTCGGTGCTGAAACTGATTACACCGTGACCGGTAGCGAAGAGGAAAGGGTACTTGAAAAGGGACGGGTCGGTAATCTCAACCTGGTATTCGTTTGTGTCGACCGGGAAATCGGAGTTATCGTTGACGTACTTCAGGAAATTCGGTAACGCCGAACCACCCCAGTACCAGTCGCCCCCACCCGAATAATGCAGGCGGGCTACTTTCAGCGAAGACGGGCTGTCGGCGGCTTTTGGTGTCAGGGTTGATCTGGCCGTTCGGTTCAACTGCCGGACCGGATCACCTTGCGCGGACCCCGAGGTGGGAAGCCACATCGCAATGGCTATGAGACTGATGAGAATTGTAAGCCGTGTGGATTTCATCGTCATAGTTTTTATACTATCGAAACGGCCAACCCGACGCGAAAAAGTACGCCCTGTGGACGGTCATATTGAAGAGGCGACAGGGTCTTGACCCGTCGCCTCGTAATGTTTATTGCAATGCGATTCTACTTGAACCGCTTGGGACTGCGAGATTCCCACTCTACCACGATCGGCGAGGCGACAAATACGGAACTGTATGTTCCGACAACGACACCAAGGATCAGAGCCAGCGAGAAATTACGGAGCACTTCACCACCGAAAAAGAACAGCGGGCCGACCACGAGCAGGACGGTCAGAGATGTGTTCAAGGTGCGTGAAATAACCTCGTTGATTGAAGAGTTCACGGCTCCGGCGAATTCACCCTTGCCCCGATATTTCTTCAGGTTCTCTCGAATACGATCAAAAACGACCACCGTGTCTGTGAGAGAATAACCGGCCAGGGTCAATAGCGCGGTTACAATAAGCAGATCGAACTCGAGGTTGAGGATATATATTATCCCCATCACGGCGAGAACATCGTGGAAAGTTGCGATTGTCGCAGCTACACCAGAGCGGAAGTCAAATCGGATCCAGATGTAGAGGATGATTCCGAGGAGCGAGAGAAGAATTGCCTTCTGGGCATCGCTACGCAACGATTCACCGACAGCCGGTCCGATAACATGCTCGGAAACCATAGTGAAGTCATTGCCGCTGAATTTCTCGCTGAGGATACCGTAAAAGCGATTGAGGCGTTCTTCACCTTCGCCTTCTGTTCCCGGCCTTTTCGTTTTGACGATAAAGGCATTGGCCTTTTCGAAATCAGTCAGCTCGGTGATCTGAGCATCCGGAAAATCGGTACCGACCGCCATCCGAAGGGCGTCAATACTTACCGGCTCTTCGAAGTAGCCAGTCACCATGACACCACCGGCGAAATCGATCCCGAGGTTGGCCTTGCCTGTGGCAATCATAACAAAAGCCACCGCCCCGAGCACCACCAGCGCCGCTGATATGACAAAAGCTATCTTGCGAACGCCGATGAAGTCGATGTTTGTTTCACCTATTATTCTAAACATTGATCATCATCCTTACTATATGCTCAGGGTTCGGTAGGCCTTACGAATGTCAAAAACCTGTTTGGTTATGACATAGGCCGTGTACAGGGATATCGTTACACCCCAGAAGAGCGTAACGGCGAAACCTTTGATCGGTCCGGAGCCGAGAATGAAGAGGGCACCGGCGGTGATCAGAGTTGTTACGTGCGAATCAAAAATAGCAACGAAAGCACGCTGGTATCCGGCGTCAATGGAAGCTCGGACAGTCTTGCCGGTTCGGAGTTCTTCGCGGATTCGCTCGAAAATCAGAATGTTGGCATCAACCGAGATACCGATAGTCAGGATGATTCCGGCAATACCGGGCATTGTCAGCGTGGCTCCCAGTCCGGCCATGATAGAGAGCAGGAAGAAGATGTTAAAGATCAGGCCGACATCGGCAATCAGACCGGAGATACGATAGTAGATACCGATAAAAACCAGTACCAGTAGCAGACCTATCAGCGACGAGGTGAACCCTTTGCTGATCGAATCGGCACCAAGCGATGCCCCTACCACGTTCTTTTCGATGAATTCCACCGGGGCTGGAAGCGCACCCGCCTTAAGCACAATCTCAAGGTTGCGAGCGTTTTCCATCGAGGCTGAGGAACCCATTCGGATCAAACCACGACCGCGAATCTTGGAATCGATAAACGGCGCTGATTCGACTTTGTTATCGATGACAATAGCCAGCGGTTTGTTGATGTTGGCGCCGGTTAGCTGCGCGAACCGCGAACTGCCTTCACCGGTAAGCGAGAAGTTTACAGTCAAACCTCCGTAGCTGTCGCGACCGGGTGAGATATTCTGCAGGTACTTACCGACAAACATGACCTTGCGCTTGACAAGATAGATGTAATAGATTTCGCGACTGTTTCTGATGTCGGGTCGGGTTGACCAGCACCACTGAACGTCGATCGGAATAACGGCCTGCACCTCAGGAAGGTTCAGCCAGCGGTTAAAAAGTTCACGGTCTGTTTTGGCCACCGCAAAGCCCGGCCAGGAGGTATTAGTCTCCTGAGAATAAAGAACATTCTCCATCCGACTGGTGAACGGAAGTTCTTCCTGATCAAGTCCGTATTCTTCGTCGAAGGCAAAAAGGTCGGAGGTATCAACAGTGCTGTCGCCGCTAAGAAGGTCCGCCAGGATGTTCTCGGAGTTCTCTTCGGTCGGTTCGGCATCGGCAGTTTCCGATTCGGTCCCAGCTGCTTCTTCTGAAACCGTATCGGTGCCGGCGCGAGTTTTTTCATACGCTGCGATGGCTGAGTCAATTTTGTTGGCCAGGAGAGTGGAGTTGGCCTGGGTCTCCATCATCTTGAATTCCAGGACAGCCATCTGGCCGATCAACTGTTCGGCCCGGTCAGCATCGGTGTAACCGGGAAGGTCAACAACGATCCGGTCGTTGCCCTGCTTGAGGATAACCGGCTCGGCTACACCCAGACCGTCGATACGATTGCGAATGATCTGCATCGCACGATCAACCGCTTCTTCCCGGGCACCGGCATCCAGTTCCTCCATCTTCACTCGAAGGACAACATGAATTCCTCCCTGAAGATCGAGCCCGAGACGTATCGCTTTTTGCTGCAGTTGAAGCAGGGCACCCGGATCGCTTTCTTGGAGAGCCTGCTTGTCATCTTCGCTCATTGTCCACAGCTGAAAGGTGTTCCAGAAGGCAATAAGCCCCAGAACGACTAAAATCAGTGTGACAATGATGCGCCAATTGCTTTTGGGCATTTACAACCCTTTCTATTGATTTATTGTTTCTATTATTTTGTTGTCGAAGGATAATCTCGTCCCGAACGTGGGACGCACAGGGGAGGGATACTACTAACTGGTGCCGGAAGGGCGCGCACCGACCAATGTGAACTGTTTGCCCAGATCGGAGGACACGAGGTTGGTCGATGTTGAAATCTGATAATTGCTCTTTGCGTCGCTGAACGAAGAGATCGAGACAACACTGATTCCCCGGCCATATTTAGAACGGTCGTCCTGATTGGAATATTTCGACAGAGCCGGGAGTACGAGTCTTGCCGGTTGTTCGGTTGTCGGTTTGCCATCAGGACTCATCTGCTCGGGCGCTTTATCCGGATCGGGAGGACCTGCTACCAGACGGACATCGGATGGGTTCTCATCGACTACCTCAACAGCCAGCTTGCTATCAGCACATACACGGTGAGCGGCTCCGGCTCCGGAGACAACTATCGCCATGACAGCCAGTATGACAACGGCTGTTCTTGCGGCCTGAAGCGATATTTTGAGCAGTTTCTTCATATTAAAAGATAAGTCGAATATAGTACCGACTTCGATTCTGTCAATTCAATTCTCGGCTTTTTGCGGAAGGATTTAAGTCCTGTCTGACAAATTCGCATAAGCTTGACACGACTACTTTGACATGATATATAATCGATTGTACTATATGTAGATAAGAACTCAGCATGTTCAGTGTCCCAATTGTCCAATAAAGGAGAAAATCATGTTCCGTTCAGGTCCCTCCATTTTCAGAACTGTTGTACCGGTTTTCATACTATTGACGGCCCTTTGCGTTGCGAGTGTCGCCAGCACAGAAACGTACTATGAACTGGACAACGGGATGGAGGTTGTCCTCAGGGAGAACCATTCAGCCCCGTTAGCGGCCAGTATTATCTTCGTTAAATCAGGTAGCAAATTTGAATCCCAATACGAGAATGGAATCACGCACTTTTTGGAGCATTTGCTCTTCGACGGCACCACTCATCTTGGTCGGCTGGAGCTCGATCAGTCGGTCCGCGATCTGGGGGGATATATTAACGCTTTTACGCGCAAGGAACTGACCGCATATCTGTGCCTTCTTCCGAGCCAATATGTCGAATATGGATTAGCCGTTCAGGCTGACATGCTTTTCTGCTCTACCATTCCTGAGGAGGAATTGGCCAAAGAGAGGAAGGTCGTCCTTGAGGAGATTAGCTCCGCTGCCGATTCTCCCGGCGCGGCTGCCGAGAAATTCTACTCAGCAAAGGCTTTTGCGGGGACACCATATGCGCGTCCGGTGCTCGGGTATGCGCCCTTTATCGAGAATATTCCGAGGGCGGCGGTGATTGATTACTGGCGACGAAACTATGTCCCGGCAAATATGTCGATACTGGTGGTCGGCGATTTCCAGACCGACAGTATGAAAGCGATGATACAGCGGGTATTTGGTGGGATCGAAAACCCAACCGACATGGCCTCCGGGCAGGCTGACCTGACATTCAACGCGACGATAGAGGGGCAGAATCGTTTTGATACGGTCGCGGCGGTTCCATCGACCTATATCGATTTTTCATTCAATGCACCCAAAATTGACCAAGCCGATTTCTTTGCAGTAGATCTACTGACCAAGTACTTGACTATGGATGAGATATCACCGCTCTGGTTGGCCCTGAAAGGTGGAGCCGATCCGCTGGCCAGTGAAGTTTCGATCAATCTGGTACCCCGGGAGGAGTTCTCGCGGGTGGAGGTTTCGGTCATATCGGAGGCGGCCGAGAATCGGGATCGTATTGTCGATACCGTGTTGCACGTCTTGAAAACGCTTTCGACTTATCAGGCCGATGCCGATGCTATCGAAGGTCTAAGAGTCAGCGCGCGGTGCGAAGAGATTTACAACTCCGAGAAATTGCACTATTACGGTTTCCTGATTGCACCACTAGTAGCAGCCGGGGGGTGGGATTTTATAGGCAAGTACGGCGACAATCTGCAGGCCGTCACGTGGGACCAGTGTCAGCAGGCGGCTGGTCGCTGGTTTGATGATCCAGCGTACGTGGTGACGGTTGTACGACCGGCGGGCGAAACGGAGATTGCCTTCGCACCCGAGACAGGTAAGGCCGATGAAATAGTGGCGTATTTCGACAGTACAGAATTCCCGACTCATGATCTCGGCAAGGAGTGCGACTTCACGTATCCGGCTACCGACGAAGTCATTTTTGAGATTGAGGACAGAGCGGAGTATCATCAGGAAACACTGGAGAACGGCCTGACCGTGATTATCAAATCATCGCCCGACTCTCGTGTCTTTGCCCTCAGCATTCTGGGGAAAGGTCGTTCGGCTCACGAATCACCCGGGCAGGCCGGTATTACCGATCTGGTGAATCGGTGTATTGAAAAGGGAACAATCACTCGCGATGCCGAGACGTTGGTTCGCGATCTGGCAAAGATCGGCGCTGAAGTCACCCTGACAGATAACCCGTGGATACCGTTTGATGATCATTACACAACCCGCCGTTTCTCTTTCATGAAGTTTGCTACTATCGACGAGTTCGCAGAGGAAGGTTTTGATCTGTTTTCCGAGATGGTGCTGCAGCCTGCGTTCGATCCGACCCAGGTGGAAAAAGTCCGTGGGCAGATGATGGGAGTACTGGGCAGGGCCGCCGGGTCACCATCAAAAGTCGCCCGCGATCTCTTCTATGCGACGTTATTTGAAAGCAAGGCCTACGCCGAACCTGTCATGGGATCGCCGCGAAGCATCGGGACGATATCCCCCGAGGATCTGAAGGCGCATCATGCTTACATCTACGCGCCGGAGAACATGATCCTCTCGATTGCCACCAGCCGGTCGGTTGAGCAGGTAATGGGCTGGGTGACAGATCGCTTTGGATCGCTAACGGCAAGCAAGGAGGAGCATAAGAGAGCCGCTCCACCCGACCCGGTTTCTGGAGTTAAGACAGCACATCAGGAACTCGACAAGGAGCAAATTTGGGTCAGACTGGGGGGAGCGTTACCGGCCTCGGCGGCGCAGGACTATGCTTCGATTGCCATAGCTTCAAGTATCCTCTCAAATCGTCTCTATCTCAACCTGCGGGAAAAGCAGGGGCTCGCTTATTCCGTAGGGGCGGGGTATCAGTTTGACCGTGATTTTGGCTGGTACTATAGTGCGATAGGGACTTCGCCGGAAACATACCAACAGGCGGTCGATGGTATAATGCTGGAGATTGAAAAGCTGAAACTCGATGGTCCGACGGTGGCGGAGATCGCCAAGGCCCGTAACCAGATATGGGGCAGGCTGATGCGATCGAAGCTAATGCGCGTTAATCAGGCCTACTATCAGGCGGTTGATAATTATCTGGGTCGTGGTCTCGGTTATGATCAGAAGCTGCTGGACGGGCTGCAGACGGTAACGGTAGCGTCGATCCGGCGGGCCTGTTCGCTCTATTTTCGGACTGATGATTACGTGCTGGCCTCTGCCGGGAAAAAGCCGGAGAATTGAAGTTGGTCGGTGGCATCGTGTGGACCAAGAAAAACTGCGTCTTGCTGAGAATTCGGTTGACAGAGTTGTCGGTCAAACCTACATTCGCGGCAACTGTGCGAACAAAAGACAACGTTACGATTATACTCGATGACTGAGCCCACAGGATTCACGATCGATACTGGAACTAATCCTGTTTCTATTCGGTCGATTCTCTTGAAAGTTGCCCTGATTCTTGGGCTGCTTTACCTTTTTATTATATCGATTACCCTGCTCGGCGGAGCGTTCAAGTTGTTTGGGAAGGGGTTCGCTGAAGCGATCTTCTCGGCAACTTCCAATCCGATGCTTGGTCTGATGATCGGCATTCTGGCGACAGCTATCATCCAGTCTTCATCTACGACAACTTCGATAATTGTCGGCCTTGTAGCCTCGGGGGTACTACCTTTTGAACTGACAATTCCGATGCTGATGGGGGCGAACATTGGAACATCGGTGACCAATACGATTGTTTCACTTGGACATATCTCGCGCGGTGAGGAGTTTGAACGGGCTTTTGGCGGTGCCATGTTGCATGACTTCTTCAACGTCTGTGCGGTGATAGTGCTGCTCCCGCTGGAAATGTCGTTCGGTCTAATCAGTAAGTCGGCGCATGCAGTGGAAACCGTATTTGCTGACTTTGGTGGACTGACATTTGCCTCACCGTTGAAAGCGATCTCCATGCCGGTGGCCAAGTGGTTGATCCATATGACCGGTGATTCGGCCTGGCTCTCGTTGATTCTGGCCATGATTCTGTTATTTGTAGCCCTGAGATACATCGTTGTGGTGCTCAAGTCGATGGTTCTGGCTCGGGTGGAGAAATTTTTCCAACGCTACATATTCCGCACCCCGGTACTCAGTTTTATTCTCGGTATTGTGATCACGGCAACCGTTCAGTCATCCTCAATCACAACGTCGCTGGTTGTGCCGCTGATCGGCGCCGGTGTTATTACGCTGGTTCAGATATATCCGTATCTGCTGGGAGCTAACGTAGGTACAACTATCACTGCTTTTCTGGCCTCGTTTGCGACCGGCTCACCCGACGCTATCAGCGTTGCTTTCGCCCACCTGATTTTCAACACTTATGGGATTGCGATATTCTGGCCACTCAAGAGCATACCGATCTGGATGGCCAAAACGATTGGCCGTTTGAGTGGAAAATCGAAATTAGTTCCGATAATATACGTACTGGTGTTCTTTTTTGTAATACCGGGTGTAATTCTATATTTTACGAGGTAATGATGTTTGAGAAATTCAAAGAGCTGTTCAGTTCGGAAAATCTGCTGGATACTGCTTTCAGTACGACTCTGAAGATGCTTGAATTTGACCACGAGATGTATAACGCTTCGCGCGTTACACTGCGCGAGGCCGATACGGCCGAGTTGCCGTTTGATATCAAAAGCACTGATCGCAAAATCAACAAATACGAGCGCGAAGTGCGACGCAACGTGCTGACTCACTTGACCATCGCCGGGACGCAGAATCTGGTTCCGGGGTTGGTGTTGGTGTCGATTGTGATCGATGTTGAGCGAATCGGCGACTACACCAAGAACATTGCCGGTCTGGCCAGCCTGCACAAAAAGAAACTCAAGGGCGGCAAGAATGAGTCTGCCTTGGCCGAAGTTGAACAGGTCATCGGTGAGAACTTCCCCAATGTGATTACGGTGCTTGAAGGTCAGGATAAGACGCTGGCTAGGAAAGTTCTGAAGAAAGAGGAAGAAACAGCCACCCAGATCGACGCTATTGTCAAAGATCAGGTCATGGCCAAGGATTCAACTCTTTCCCGGTCCGATACGGTTGCTTTGGCTCTGTACTGTCGGTACCTCAAACGGATTAACGCTCACCTGACCAATATCGCCAGTTCGGTTGTGAATCCATTTCCAAGAATAGGATTCAGAGAGAAAAAAACAAAGACAGAGAAAAAGAAAAAACCAAAGAAGTAAAGACTCACGCCGAACGATCAGCTTTCTTTCATGCCGATACCAAACCGTGCCGCTGGCAGGAGACCGCGGCGGTGGAGGATCAGGAAGACGATCGCCAGCACAATATAAACAGCAGCTACTTCCATCCTAATCTGTTCCACAATCAATTGCGCCAGAAACAGCACCAGCAGCAATAGACCTTCTCGCTTTTCCATCCTCAAATTCATAAGCACGGCGACTCCAAAGAGCGACTGGGCTGCGGTGAGATACAACTCATGAGACTGCAGTGAATCAAGGGCAAACGGACGAATGGCCCCACCCGAGATAGCGTATACGAGAGGGATCGTTCCAATCAGGAGCGTCCACTGGTTGACCTTGGAGGAGATCAGGGCTTTCATGGCCGAAGTAGCGGCACCACGTATGGTCCATACTGCCGCGATGATAAACTCAGGCGACTCCGATGCAAGCGGCGCCAACCACTGCACCAGAAGAAATTTGGAGACCCCCAAATGTGCCCCCATCGCAACCAGCGACATGGCAAACGGTTCGGTAACGAAGAAAATCACCATCCCGGCATAGGCAAAAAAGGCGTAGGTGACGATTCGCCGCTGAGTGGTTGGCAGGTTGACGACAATCTTGGTAGGACCAACCATTTCCGGTTCCACCGATTCCATTTGAGCGATGCGACGCGTGTAGAGGCCAAACAGGGTAACCAGAATAACCGTGTCAATCAGGGTGAGGGCACCCTTGAGGGGGATAGTGAAAGAGTAGATGGTGGCCATTGCAAGATAGAATATCTCGACACGTTGGGACTTGTCTAGCACGACCGCTGTTTTCTTCTTAACGATAATGTAAAGGAACAGAATGAATGGCCATCCCAGGCCGACCAGCAAACGGTTCGCACCGGTCATGTTGGCAATGGCATAGTGAGCCTGCTCCGGGTCGTGTGCCGCCTTCCAGGTGAAAACAAAATCGACCGCATATTCCGGCAGGACTGCGAGCAATGCGAGAATTGCCACGGCCAGTGACTCAGAGATATCAACTTGGATAGCTTCAGCCGCCCACGAGAGGACAAAAGCGGCGCCAAAAATAGCCACTCCGAAAAGTAGACTGCCCAGAACCGGCGATACGTGAGTATGAGTTATACCGAGGTACAGACCCGGTATCGTGATGGCAAAGGTGAAGAACAACATCACGTAGAGATATGGATCAATCTGGTATTTTCCGGAGGGAGTGTGGCTCATTCGTACTGCTGCTTCGAGGAGTGTTGCTCTATCCCCTGATGATCATATTTACGATGTCCTTGCGAAGAAGCACACCCACCAGACGATCCTGAGAGGTGACAAAGACGCGGCGTATATCTTTGAAAATCATCATTGCCGCTACCTCAACGATTCTGGTCTCTGGTGTCGTGACTTCGAAGTCATCCCGAAAGAGTTGCGCTACCTTGATCTTGTCTTCCTGTTTGAGCAACTCTTCGAACGGCTCGATGTCGAGCGAGTAGTTCAGGTTGGAGATCAGGGACTTGTAGTCCGGCAAGGCAGCTTTGATGAGGTCACGGTCGTTGATGACTCCCACCAGTCGATGCGAGTGGTCAACCACCGCCAGCGCCGAGAGCCGGTTGCGGAACATCTGGTTGGCAACTTCTTTGAGAGAATCCTCGGGAGTGACAGCGGCCACATTATGACGCATTACATCCTTGACCATCAGTTCCTTGTCAACAGTGACGTTGGCCTGGGAAATCAGTTTGATCAGGTCGGTCTTGGTTTCGGTAGCCAGAACCCGATCAAGGGTGCCTTCAACGCGACCGAAAGCGGCCAGCCCGGAGAGGGTCTGCAGATATAGTTTGGCGATGGTCGAGGGTGTTAGCAGCAGGCAGATGACACGAACGGGGATGCCGTCGGGTGTCTTGTCTTTGAGTCCGTTCCGGGAAACACCGACCAGAATGTACATTTCGTCAACGGCATCGGTGCGGGCGTGAGGGAAAGCAAAACCGTGTCCATAGTTGGTGCTCTCGACCTCTTCGCGTTCCCGAATACTGGTAAGGACAGTATCGAAATCAACCACGATTCCTTCCTGTCGGATCATCTCCAGCAGCTCGGTAACGGCGCCCTCTTTGGTTTCGGATTGTAGGTCGATATTGATGCGACGATCCATCAGGAGATTAGCGAGTTTCATTGTTGACCTCATGGTTGGTGGTAGCAGCAGGTGAAAATCGGTGCGCGATCAGTTCGGGCGACGCGACACCGCCGGAGACGAGAAATTTTATGCCTTCTTCAATTGTCATTTCCAAAAAAATTACGTCCTCAACCGGTAACATAATGACCATTCCCGAAATAGGTGTCGGTGTAGACGGAACAAAAACGGTAGCAAGGTCCCTCATCTGACCGTCAATCTCCATTCTAACGCGCTTGGACAGGAATGTCATCGCGTAAGTGCCTTTTCGCGGGTATTGAATCAGTACCACTTCCTTAAACGAGGAGACGTTCGGAGTGGTAATGGCTTCAAGGAGTTGTTTGGCTGCTGAGTAGATTGGACGAATAATAGGCAGTCGGGCCAGTACACGATCACCGGTCCGGTACAATGTGGCGCCGATGATATTGCGCGTGAAGAAACCGGCCAGGGTGATCAGGAGGATCGAGGTGATAATGCCAAGGCCGGGGATATGATACCCAACCAGACGGTAGAGGATCGGCTGCATGACACCATCGATAGCTTCAAAGAGGAACTTGAGAACGATATAAGTCAGGATTATCGGTACGACTACAAGGACACCGGAGACAAAGTGCCGTTTGATAATTGCGAATATGCTGTTTCCTGAACTCATAAATATTCCCAAGCGTCAAAACTTCGGGCTGATTATACCCGAGGCCTGAAACCTTGTCAATTACAATCGTGGGTGGTGTCAGGGTGTCATGTAGCCAAACGGGAGAGCAATATGCGAGGCCAGCTTGAGGATCGGCTCCGGCATCAGGCCGAAAAGAACCACACCGGCAAGCCCGATAGCCAGCACGATCACTGCCGGTAGAGAGACCTTGAGCCGGTAGGGGGAGGCATCGGGATAGAAGTACATTGTCTTGATAATATTGGCATAGTAGTACAGCGCGAACACGGTCGTCAGCAGGCCAATGCCGACCAGCCAGTACATCCAATTGTAGGCCGCATCGGTACCGGCGATCTTGATGGCAGCGGCGAAGACGTAATACTTGGCCATAAATCCGGCCAGCGGTGGGATGCCCGCCAGCGACAGCAGAAAGATAGTCATGGACATGGCAACAAAAGGCGAACTCTTGGCCAGGCCGCTGTAGCTGTCGATCTGGGATGATCCGGTGTTGTCTTCAAAAATCGTGACAACCGCAAAGGCGCCCATATTGGCAAACATGTAGGCGAAGAGATAGAAACCGACCGACGCCATGCCCAATTCGTTCATTGCGACCATACCGATCATAATATACCCGGCCTGAGCAATAGCCGAATAGCCCAGCATCCGTTTGATATTGGTCTGACGGATTGCTACGGT
>DAOUUR010000459.1 GCA_030668045.1 bacterium | reverse complement strand
CTATCGAGGAGATCCTCCGCCGCGTCAAGGCCTCCCCGGTCGACGATATGGAGATCATCTTGATCGACGACTACTCCACCGATGGTACTCGCGAGTTGCTCAGAGACAAAATTGAGCCGACCGTTGACAAGGTCGTCTATTTGGAGCGTAACAGCGGTAAAGGCACCGCCTGTCGCGCCGGGTTTGCAGTGGCAACCGGTGATATTATCATCATACAGGATGCTGACCTTGAGTACAATCCAAACGAGTATCCGGCGCTGATTGAGCCGATCCTGAGCGATCGAGCCGATGTGGTCTATGGCTCCCGCTTCATGGGTAGTGGCTCGCATCCAGTTGTTGAGTTTTGGCACCGTTTCGGCAACCGTGTTATTACTCACGTATCGAATATGTTTACCGACCTGGGGATGTCCGATGTTGAAACCTGCTACAAAGTGTTCCGGCGGGAAGTTCTCGAACAGATTGAATTGAAAGAAAAGCGGTTTGCTTTCGATCCGGAAATCACGGCCAAGATGTCCAAACTCAACATCCGGGTCTGGGAAGTCCCGATCACGTACTATCGACGAAGCTACGCCGAGGGCAAAAAAATCGGTCTCCGCGACGCTGTGCGCGCCATCTACGCTATAGTCAGATACAATCTGTTCTCATAATAGAGCACCCCACTTAAAGTAGCACTTTAATCGCCGCGTTTAGTCAGATTGCTACGAACTCAATTGCTTGAAGCCCCAGTCAATCAATTTGCGAGCTTCCCGAAAACGCAGCTGGTCTCTCGGAACACCGAGGACAACGAGTGTGAGTCGCTCGCCCTTCTTGTTGCGAACCAAAGTGGTCAGGCAGTAGTCGGCGGCGCGGATGAAGCCGGTCTTGCCGGTCAGCACAGAGTATGGGGAGTGGATCATCAGGTTGGTGTTGGCCATCGAAACACGGCGGTTCTTCTTATTGATGATCTTCACATAGTAGGTCTTTTTCGATGTAATCTCTCGGATCAACTCATAATCGTACGCGTAGTGCACGATTTTGGCTACTTCGTGGGCGGTGGACACGTTCTCGGCACTGAGACCGGTCGGCTCAACAAAATGCGTCTGATTCAGCCCAAGCGCTTTGCTCTTGCGGTTCATCTCGGCGGCAAAGTCCTCAATGGTGCCGCAGGTAGCCCTGGCTAAAGCACGGGTAGCGCGATTATCGGAGTTCATCAATGCCGCATGGAGCAGGTCGCGCAGTGTCAGTTCATAGCCGATATTGAGTCTCGACCGTGAAGAACGCCGGGCGTCAGTCTTGCTGATCGCTTCGGTACTCTCCAGATCAACGCCTTGATCGACTATGACCATCGCCGCAACAAGCTTACTGATAGAGGCAATCGGCCGCTGGGTGTCGGCATTCTTGGAATAGAGCACTTCCCCGTTATTGTAGTCAACCAGCAGTGCCGATTTCAGATTTAGGTACGGTCCTTTTGGGCGGACAGTATCAAAATCGAGGTGGTACGTCTTCCCCATCGCAGCCAGAAAGATGCCCTCCTCGGCCTCAATGAAATAGACCGTGTTGGCCGAAAAGAACACGAAAGCCGCCAGAAAGAGCAGAACTTTCGGCAGCGTGCTGCGAGCGAAAAGGACGTTCAAAAACCGCATCTTAGTATTTGATCCACTTAATAATTTCAGGAAAGGTTGGCCTCTTGCCGTACATAAGGATGCCAATCCGGAATATCTTTGCTGTTAACCAGATCACAGCGACCACCGACAGCGACAAAGTTATAAATCCCAGCAGGGCCTCCCCTACTATCCCACTGAGAGTGTATTCGGTCAGCGATGGTGCCAGGAATATAACACGCATCATCATCATTGACGGCGTGAGCAAGGGAATAAATGACATGACTATTGATGCTGTCGAGTTGGGTTGCTGAACTACATAGATGCCGACCATAAACGGCAGTACGAATACCATCGTTACCGGCATAATAAAATTCTGGGCTTCTTTCTCTGAGTTTACGATCGATCCAATGAGAGCGAAAATCGTAGAGTAGAACAGGTAACCGGCTATCAGAAAGAGGACGAACGAGATGATAATGAACGGATCGAATATGATACGGTCAACGCCATCAGGGATACTCAGAGACCCACGCATGAAATATAATCCGGCTCCGATTACAACCCAGACACCGATCTGAGTAAAAGTCGCGGCGCCCAGTCCGGCGATTTTCCCTGCCAGAAGTTGAAACGGACTGACCGATGAAATCAACACTTCCATTATGCGTGAGTTCTTCTCTTCGATTACCGAACGCATAACAATCTGACCGTAGCCGACAATCATTCCAAACATGATCATCAGGAAGGCCATCATCGAAAAATACTTCACCTGGAATGGCAGCGACTCTCCCTTGGCGTCGCGAGTCTCCAAATCGATCCGACCGGTGAGGGCAAGTACCGAATCAGTTGACAGGTTGATGTCGGACATTTCAAGCCTGATCGAGGAGAGCACGTTGGATAGCTGTTTCTCAAACCGATTCAACGTGCGAAACGAATCAGAATTGGTCACCAGGTATAGATTGGTGTCAGACATCTGCGGGTTCTGATTGATAACGAGAAAATACTTGAGGTCCTTATCCTG
>DAOUUR010000563.1 GCA_030668045.1 bacterium | reverse complement strand
TTTGTCTTGGTGTGTCATCGCGAGCCAACGCCTTCCGGCGTGGCAGTCTCCTCCACCCCGCGGGAGATTGCTTCCGCGGTGAGGCTGCCTGGCAATGACTGTCATCGCGAGTGTCTTCCCAGCGCAGCGATCTCCCTCACCTCACCCAAATAGCTCTGTGTGACTGCCAGTTCTCGCAAGCTGCAATTCATCATTCTCAATACGGTAGATGAGCAGCCAGTCTGGTTGGATGTGGCACTCTCGAAATCCTTTCCAATTTCCTCCCAAAGCATGATCCCGGTACTGTTCGGCTAACGGCTTTTGGGTAACCAGGGTGTTGATCGCGATTTCTAGCCTGGACAGGGACTTTTTTTGTCGTTGCAATCGCTTCGCATCCCGCCGGAATTGGGTGGTTTGTCGAATAATTAGCGGCATCGTTATTTCTTCCAATCGGCAAACAACTCGTCCGTGGTTTGGAATACCTGCCCACCCCCGCTTTCCAACTCTATCATGGCCGCTAAGGTCTCGGCGTTGGGCTTTTTGGCAGCCGGTTGAAAAGGAAGGCCGCCTCTGTTGACGACCTGTTTCAAGAAAATACGAATGGCTTCTGCAGTGGTCATGCCGATCTCGGTTAAAATTGCCTCAGCCTCTTGTTTTAGTTCGGGACTAATGCGTGCCTGTACGGTAATATTTGACATAGAACACTCTCCTGTGAAATGAATGACAACGGGATGATTGCATTATACAACAAGATGCCTGCAATTCGCAATCTTTTGACGGCAATGTCGTCGCCTACGTCGCCGCGGCCGGGGGATTGCTTCGGCGGTGAATCTGCCTCGCAATGACAATTGGGCAAGTAGAGTCAAAGCATTATCCTAACATCTATAACAACATTTGCGTACCCCGGTTTATGAGTTCTTTGACAGTCAGGAAATGGAAAGGTATAATCATCGGTCGGCATCTGGACTGGAGGTATCTTCTCAAGAAAGAGGTTTGAAAAGGTTCACGATACACCACAGGTGTGTTGCGAACCCTCCTTCTTCATCTTTGTTGGGATGATACTGAGTATTATATTTGGAGAGTGACATTATGGAAGCAGAAGTTAAAATTTCCCAGAGCATTGATGATATTAATAGGAAAGACGAATTTACTGGCACAGTTACAAAAATACTGTTAGCAGGAGCGGTTATCGATATTGGTGTGGATATCCCTGGGATAATTCATATTTCACAACTTCAAGAAGAACCTGTCAATCGGGTAGAAGATGTACTTGAGATCGGTCAGACCATCGACGTTTGGGTCAAGCGAGTATTCCCAAAGAAAAAACGACTTGAATTGACGATGATCGCACCTCTGCCACTTGAATGGCGCGAGATAAAAGAGGGGGCGGTAGTGAAGGGTAAAGTCACTCGGTTAGAGAAATACGGCGCTTTTATCGAGATCGGTGCGGAGCGCCCCGGTTTAGTACATATCAGCGAGTTGGCGCACGGGTATATTCAAACTCCCAATGACGCTGTCAAGGCCGGTGACGAAGTGGAAGTCAAAGTTCTGAGCGTGAACCGTCGCCGTAAGCAAATCAAATTGAGCATGAAGGCTTTGATGGACAATCCAGTTGAAGCGATCAAGAAAGTCAAACAACAAATGAAAGAGGATGATAAATCCGAACTGCCAATACCCACCGCTATGGAGATGGCGTGGCGGCAGGCTCAGGAACGTTCACAGCAAGACAATGGAAAGATTGACGATCATCCCTCTAAAAAATTCTTGGCAAAAAACAATGAGTTAGATGGTATCTTATCTCGCACCCTGGAACATCAGGTAAAGACCGCCACGTAACAAGTCTGAACAACAGGTTCATACAATAAATAGGACTTACGCAGTTCGCACCCTTCGATACAGTTCTTGCAGAACCACTCAGGATGCGAACTGCGTAAGTCCTAATTAAATAAAACCCCGCTTGTCTTCGACAAGCGGGGTTTTGTTA
>DAOUUR010000149.1 GCA_030668045.1 bacterium | reverse complement strand
TTTCGCATAGATCACCAATGTCATTCTCGTTGATATCTTCCTGGTAAGGATTGTAAAGGTCCTCGCAATTATCACAGAGGTCGCCTACATCGTCCTCATCCACATCCGACTGATCCTCATTCTCAACAGTGAGACAGTTGTCTGAGACGTCACAGACACCATCCGTATCGGTATCTGTTCCATCGTTGTCTGGAAGATTGTCCGCCAATGGTCCAAAATCATCGGTGCCAACGACACAATCATCGCATCCGTCAGAATCAAAATCTTCGCAGACATCGGGATTTAGCGGGTCGGCGTCGGAGGCATCAGCCACACCATCGTTATCCTTGTCAGGATCGCCCGCGTCGCATAGACCATCTCCATCAAGGTCGGCGCCGTCATTGGCCGGGAGATTGTCTGCGAGTGGTCCAAAATCATCAGTCCCAATGGCGCAATCATCGCATCCATCGGCATCGGAATCTTCGCAAATGTCCGGGTTCAGCGGATCGGTATCGGAGACATCGGTCACACCGTCGTTATCATCGTCCAAATCGCCAGCGTCGCAGAGACCGTCTCCATCAAAATCGGTACCGTCGTTGGCCGGGAGATTATCCGCTAATGGCCCAAGATCATCGGTACCAATGACACAATCATCGCATCCGTCGGAGTCGGAGTCCTCACAGATGTCCGGATTCAGCGGGTCAGTGTCGGAAACATCGACAACGCCATCGTTATCGTCGTCAGGATCGCAGGCGTCACCAACATTGTCACCGTCGGTATCCTCTTGTCCGGGGTTATACTCGTCCGGACAGTTGTCGATAGGATCCAACAAACCGTCGCCATCACGGTCCGGTTCCCAACGACCGATCCTGTGGGAAGGCTTCTCACCGGCCGAAGCAAACTGCCCCCCGGGCATCAGTCCATCGTCATAGAGTCCCAGCGACCACACGGTACTATTTATTCCTGAGCCGAGCGGCGACCACCCCGAACCATCCCAGCGAGCGATCCTGTTGGCAGCGACCCCGCCGGCTGTGGTAAAGGCTCCCCCGGCTATCAGCTCACCGTCGTAGACCGTCAGGGACAAGACAGAAGCGCTCATCCCCGATCCGAGCGCTGACCAGGTGGACCCATCCCAGGAGGCAATATACTGTGTACCACCTGTGCCACCGGCATTACTGAAAAACCCCCCGGCAAACAGCTTACCGTCGTACTCCTTCACTGACATGACCAGCCAGTTCATCCCGGAGCCAAGGGGCGACCATGTAGAACCGTTCCAGGAAGCGATATAATTTGCTCCCACGCTGCCAGCAGTTGTGAAGTACCCGCCGGCAACCAGCTTCCCATCGTAGATGGTAAGTGCCGACACGGCGTCGTTCATTCCGGTGTGCAGCGGCGACCAGGTCGAACCATCCCAGGCGGCAACGCGGTAGCATGGATTGCCACCGGCCATGCCAAAACTGCCGCCGGCAATCAATTTGTTGTCGTAAACGGTCAGGGTATATACCCAATGACTCATTCCCGAACCGAGCACAGACCAGGTGGAACCGTTCCAGGCAGCAATATAGTTCGCGGCTACGCCGCCGGCCGTGGCAAAGCGACCCCCGGCATACAGCTTGTTGTCGTAAGCGATTAAGGCTTGAACACCGTTGTTCATCCCGGAGCCGAGCGGTTGCCATGTCGAACCATCCCAGAGGGCAATATAATTGGCGGCAACCCCACCGGCAGTCGTGAAATCTCCCCCGGCGATCAGATCACCGCTGTAAACCGTCAAGGCGTAAACCTTGTTATTCATCCCGGCGTCGGCCTGCCACGCGGTGCCGTCCCAGGTCGCGATATAACTGGCGGTCACACCGCCGGCGGTGTAAAAACCTCCCCCAGCAATCAGCCTGTTGTTGTGAACGGTCAGGGCCACCACAGAGTTTTCGAGCGGTCCGGAGCCGAGCGTTGACCAGGTGGAACCGTTCCAGGCGGCGACTTTGCCACCATACGAAGTAAAACTTCCCCCGGCAATCAGATCGCCATCGTAGATAGTCAGAGCCTGCACGGTACCATTCAATCCGGAACCGAGCGCCGACCAGACGGAACCGTCCCAGGCAGCAATACGTAATGCGGCTGTACCGCCGGCCGCGCCGAAGATTCCCGCGGCAATCAATTTGTTGTCGTAAACGGTCAGGGCATATACCCAATCACTCATCCCCGAGCCGAGCGCCGACCAGGCGGAACCGTCCCAGGCAGCAATATAGTTCGCGGTTACGCCGCCGGCCGTGGCAAAGCGACCGCCGGCAATCAGCTTGCTATCGTAAACTGTCAGGGCCATTACGGAATAACTCATCCCCGAGCCAAGCGCCGACCACGTGGAGCCGTCCCAGGCGGCGATACGGCTGGCACTGGTGCCACCAGCGTTACTAAAATCCCCCCCGACAATCAACTTATTGTCGTATACCGTCAGAGCGTTCACCCAATGATCCATCCCCGATCCAAGCGCCGACCAGGTCGAACCGTCCCAGGCGGCGATCCTGTTCGCGGTTACGCCACCGGCCGTCGTAAACCATCCCCCGGCGATCAACTTGTTGTCGTATACCGTCAGAGCGAGCACCCAATGATTCATCCCCGAGCCAAGCGCCGACCAGGTAGAACCGTCCCAGGCGGCGATCCTGAACGCGCTCACGGTGCCGGACCCGGTAAACTCTCCCCCCGCAATCAGCTTGCCGTCGTATACGGCTAAAACCTTCACCTGAGCGTTCATCCCGGGTAGGGGCAGTCTGAATCCCTCCGCCCAATACTCGTCATCGGGCACGGCTTCACCGCCGTTGACGCTGGCTGGTGAAACCAGTGGCTCGCCTGTTTGAGGGTCAAGCGTGACATCAAACCCGTCCAAGTTAAGCGAACCCTCAAAATCGGCTCGCCGGGCCGCCTCAAGATCGAATTGGCCGTCCGGTGTTAGAAAATCGGAAACTGGAGTTTCGTTTGTCTCGGCCGGTGTCTCGGCCATGCCGACTACTGCAAAGGCAAGCAGCAGTGCGATTGAAATTGCGGTGAAATTGATCGCTCTCTTCATGATTACCTCCTGCATATCGTCAGTCAATTCATAGTCGCTCGTAGCGCAGCGTACCGACATATACGACCGCAGGCGGAACCACCTGCCGCCTGACCGCCGTGGGTGGGCACGCTCCGGTCAGAACCTCAAAGATGCAGATCATAGGATTGTCACTGGATATATAGGTAGAGATATCCTATTTGGCAAGCTGTTTTATCGCGTCAGAAGCGCGAATGTGAGTGGTTGGCAAAACGCGGCAGATGTGGACATCTGCCGGTCACAGTTTTGAAACAGGCTTACCTGCCTACTTGTTACCCTTCTGGATTTTGGCCCAGGTGTCGCGCAGTGAAACCGTGCGGTGAAAAATAAGTTTGTTCGGTGTTGAATCAACCGGGTCGAGACAGAAGTATCCATGACGCATGAACTGGTAGCGTGTCTCCGCGGTAGCGTCGGCCAGCGACCGTTCCATCTTGCAGCCGGTCAAGACTTCGAGAGAATCAGGATTCAGGTTGGCTCGGAAGTCCTGACCTTCCGGAGCGTCCTCGGGGTTTTCTTTATTGAATAGATGATCGTACAGGCGAACCTCAGCATCGACCGCATGAGCAGCCGATACCCAATGTAGCGTTCCTCTCACTTTGCGTCCGTCGGGCGATGATCCCCCGCGCGACTCAGGATCATAGGTACAGTGCAGCTCAATCGGCTGGCCGGTCTTTTCATCTTTGACGACACTTACACATTTGATGAAATAAGTATGCTTGAGACGTACTTCACGACCGGGGCCGAGGCGGAAGAATTTCTTTGATGGATCTTCCAGGAAATCGGTCTGCTCGACATAAATCTCACGCGAGAACGGCACCTTACGTGTACCGGCCGATTCATCCTCGGGATTGTTGACCGCATCGAACTCCTCGACCTGATCTTCGGGATAGTTATCAATGATAACTTTCAGCGGTTTAAGCACCGCCATGACACGAGGAGCGGTTTGGTTCAGTTCCTCGCGGAGTCCGTGTTCCAGCAGGGCGATATCGGCAATGCTGCCACGCTTGCGGGCGACACCTACTTTGTCGGCGAAAGTGCGAATCGAAGTCGATGTGTAACCGCGACGGCGCAACCCGCGAAGGGTAGGCATCCTCGGATCATCCCAGCCGGTTACAAGGTTTTCATCGACCAGAA
Organism: bacterium; assembly: GCA_030668045.1. Taxonomy (GTDB): domain Bacteria; phylum Zixibacteria; class MSB-5A5; order GN15; family FEB-12; genus DAOUUR01. The sequence goes on along the minus strand of DAOUUR010000149.1, from coordinate 2,200 downwards.
CCTTTAGTTTTCGCTTGCTCGTCATCGTGTAGGTGATATTGAGTCGTGCGAACTCGTACTGGCGCGGCCGGTGAACTCCGAGTTGAATCAGGAACCAATCGTAGAGCGGGCGGTGATCTTCGAAGTCAATATCGCACAGCGAATGAGTGACCCCTTCGATTGAGTCGGACTGTCCATGCGCCCAGTCGTACATCGGGTAGATGCACCAGTCATCGCCGGTTCGATGATGTGTTGCGCGCATGATTCGATACATCACCGGGTCGCGCATATTCAGGTTGGGCGAGGCCATGTCGATCTTCGCCCGCAACGTACGGGCACCATCAGGAAATTCACCGGCCTTCATCTTAGCGAACAGGTCGAGGTTTTCTTCGATTGAACGGTCGCGGTGCGGGCTGTCTTTGCCCGGTTCAGTCAGGGTGCCGCGGTATTGACGCATCTGTTCGGCATTGAGGTCGCAGACATACGCCTTACCGTCGCTGATGAGTTTGACGGCCCAATCATAAAGTTGCTGAAAATAGTCCGAGGCGTAGAATTCGCGGTCTTCCCAGTCGAAACCGAGCCAGTGGATATCAGCTTTGATCGATTCGACGTACTTGCTCTCTTCTTTAATCGGGTTGGTGTCATCGAAACGCAAGTTGCACTTGCCGCCATACTCAAGGGCAGTGCCGAAATCAACACAGATTGCCTTAGCGTGTCCAATATGAAGATAACCGTTTGGTTCAGGAGGGAAACGAGTGTGAACCTTACCGCCGTACTCGCCGGTTTTTATGTGTTCGTCGATGGCATCCTTGATGAAGTTCGATGGCTTTGTCGCTTTTTCGTCACTCATCTGTTTACGATTCCTCGTGATAGGTTTGAACCAATTTAGCCCAATGGCCAAGTTCCCGCAACAAAAACCGACTCGTCGACTCCTCTATGGTCGAGCCGCGATTGTCAGGCCTACAACGATTATAACGATGATTGCAGTGGGCAGGGCTAACTCTTTCATCATGCGTCTTATCGATATGCCGAAGAACTCGCAGGTGACGGTCAGGCAGGGATGGACCGGTGAGATGATGTAGCCGAAATACATCGCCACGTAAATCAAAGCGAAAAAATACGGTGTGATTGAGTCAGCCGATGCGAGATAAACCGGCAGAACGATTGACGCCGGCAATTGTACGCGACCGGTCAGCAAGGCCAGTAGAAATCCGGCGCTTACCGCCAGTGTCAGTGGTGGAAGCGGCAGCTCTGCGATCAGGCCGCCCAGATCGGTTTCGACAAAGACATGCAGGTAGAGGAACATGCCAAAGATAATCAAGGCGAAATTCCAGGCCTTCATCTGAAGTGTGAGTCTGCCGAGATGAGGTCGTCTCGCTGCCAGCAGGTACGCCAGCAGAAGCGCCGCGCCGACGCCGATCAATGTTGAAGCGCTGCCGATATCGGTAACTCTCTTCAGGGTGAAATCTATCGTTGGGGCACAGAGAACAATCGCCAGCGGGGCCAATAGCCCTTTTGCTGAGAATTCAGAGTCAGATTTGAACCTGCCATCAATCTTGCGCAGGTAAAAGAAATATCCGAGGACTGCAGCGATGACACAAATCGGTAAGATGTAAAGAATACAAGCATAGACATCCAGGTCACAGATCTTTGTGGAGATGATCAGGGCTGGAGCCAATGGGTAGATCAGAATGAACAAGTGTCGGTACCAGTTGTTGATGGCCGCCTTCAGCGTGGGGGAGACACCTTCACCGGCTCGGTCCAGAATCGGTGCCGATAGTAGCGCTCCACCCGGCATCGGAAGCAAACCCATCAGTGATGCCGACAGCGGCAGGAGAAATCGGCGGCTGATCCGAATGTTTGAAACCAAGGCGTCGATCTGGCCGGTTTCTTTCATGACGCCGCCAATCAATGGGATCAGCCCCATCGCCAGCGTGAGCATAATTACGGTTTGGTCGGTGATGGTGTAGATGACTTGCTCCAGTAGTGATTCAAACGAGAGAGTGAAGATGCCCAGTACAATCGCCCCGGCAGAAATTGCCAGCGGCAGGTTTCTTCTGGAAATGACAAGAATGGTGGCTATCGAGAAAAAGAATCCGGCCCATGTCAACATTGTAGCGGTCCGATCAAGGCGCCTGAGAGTCGGTAGCAGGTTATCATAGGCCGGGAACATAACTTATGGCAGCGATGATGGCAAGAGTAGGCTTGGGGGAAGCTGTTT
>DAOUUR010000007.1 GCA_030668045.1 bacterium | reverse complement strand
TCGCTACGATGGCAAACGCGGGTGAAGGCAAGGCTGAAACAAGCGTGCACGGAACCATTTTCGGCAACTGGGCCATGGACCTGAGCGATGGAGCCGACAAGGACAATGCTTTTGGTCTAACTCGGTCCTATTTCACGGTCAAGTCTAAGCTGTCGGAAAACACCTCGGGAAAGGTCACTTTCGATTTCATGGAAGACGGTGATCGCTATGACGTTCTGGTCAAGTATGCATATATCGATTGGAGACCAACATGTTTAGCCAAGGATTTTCTTAAGATTCGTTTTGGTCAGCAGCCGACCATGTACATTGCCATGATGAACGGTCTGTGGGGTCATCGGTATGTGGCCAAGACTGCTGGTGATGCCGCCGAGATGCTAACGACTTCCGACATGGGCGCCACAATGTTCTTCGCTCTCGGGCAGGATTGGAAATTCGGTTATGCCGGTGTCTCTGTCTTGAACGGCGGTGGTTACAAAGATGTTGAGGAAGCCAACAAGCAAAAAGATATCAACGTTTTTGCCAAGATCACACCGCTTCAGGACAACCCGCAGTTAAAGGGTACGGCCTTTGGCGGCCAGTTCTACAAAGGTACCCAGAATATCCCTACTACGGGCGTCGACAGCTCAGCTTCCGACTATAAGCATGACATAATATCTGTCGGTGGTCTGTTGGCTTATGACGGCAAGATCGATATTGGCGGTGAATTTAATGCTCAGACTATGGGTGCTGGATACGATACCGAAGCCATCAAGTCAACCGCTATGTCGTTCTTCGGAACTCTCTATCTTAGTGGTCTGATCCAAAGCGCACAGGCTCTCCATACGCTTAATGTGTTCGCTAGCTACAACATGTACGATCCGAATACTGACCTCGACCTTGGTTCGGACGACCCAGCCTCTAACATAGACAACTGTAAGAACACTACGATGCTCCTCGGTCTTGAGTGTGCCCCGGCGAAGGGTATCAAAACATCCTTCACCTATTCAACAAAGAGCTATGACGATGATGATGAGAATAACGTGGACGCATTCGCGTTCAACACTATGGTTTCGTTCTAAGCACGTCTGACAAATAAGACAAGAGTAGAAAGCGGCGCCACCCGGCGCCGCTTTTTTTGATACCTCCTCGAACTCACCGCCACAACCTGGTATTGATCTTGAAAGTGCAGCAAATAGCAGATCAGTTTGTAACTTGACGATCCGGTCGCTGTGCTCTTACTTGATCCACAACCAGAACTGCGAGAGCACGAGAGAAACTGATAGATATGACCCAATCGGAACTGATCAAGAACCTCCACCAGTATTTCCCCCTCGGGATCGCTGTGTCCCGACGGGCATGGCGATTGATAGATATGTCGGTAACTCTGTTTACCGAGGAGCAGGTTTCCGAAACGATGGCCGTCCGGCAATTGGTTGGTCGTTACAATGCCATTACCGCCAAGAGTCCGGCAAAAGTTGAATCGATTTATGCCGGTCAGTTGGTAACGGCGGCAACAATTGTCGATGTTCTCCGTTTCGTAATCCTCACTTATTGTGAGACCCAAAACCAGGGAGCTATCAGCACGGGTTGCGATTTTGTCCGCACCACCGGCAGCCCTGAAACAGTCGAAAGACCTCCTGTAAAATTCGTTAATCTCTTTCCTCCGACCGGGGTGCTTAGCGGAGATCAATCTGAACATGAATTTCTGTTGGATGATTCGCTGGCCACCACACCACGCGACGCTGCCACCTGCGAGATGATTCTCTTGGGTCTGGCAATCACCAATCCGGCGTTCCGCCCGATGCGGGGTTTGTTCGACGACTCAGACCTGAAGAAGCAGTCACCGTACCTCAAATTGGTGCAGGGTTTGGAAGAGTTTTTCGATCGCCAACCTCCCGTAGCCGAACTCGGGATGACATTGTTTGATTGTCTGCGCGCACCGATGCGGGCTTCGCCCGATTCACTCGATGGTCAGCTTCATTTCATACGAGAACACTGGTCCGCTTTTCTCCCATCTGAATTATTGGAACGAGTCTTAAAGGCGTCGGACCTCCTTGCCGAAGAGCAACGTCTGCGCGGTCTCGGCCCCGGCCCAACCGAAGCTCTCGACTTTATGCGAAGCGCCTACGCTTCCGAACTTGAAGACCCGGAACCGGAACGATTCAGCCGTGATGCTGACTGGATGTCCAATGTTGTAATAATTGCCAAGTCCGTCTATGTGTGGCTGGATCAGTTGTCGAAAAAATACGAACGCCATATCAAACACCTCGATGACATCCCCGATGAAGAACTCGACCTGCTGGCCCACTGGGGGTTTTCCGGTCTCTGGCTTATTGGTCTGTGGGAACGGTCCTCTGCGTCGCAACAAATCAAGCAGATCATGGGCAACCCGGAAGCGGCCGCATCGGCCTATTCTCTCTATGATTACACGATTGCTTCGGACCTTGGTGGGGAGGATGCCTATCAGAAACTGGCCGCACGAGCGTGGCAACGTGGCATACGATTGGCCAGCGACATGGTGCCAAATCATATGGGCGTCTTCTCACGCTGGGTGATTGAACATCCCGACTGGTTCCTGCAACTGAGCTACCCGCCCTACCCGGCTTACAATTATACGGGAGTTGATTTGTCACCTGACAAGCGGGTGACGATACAGCTCGACGATGGCTATTGGGAACATCGCGACGCCGCTGTCGTTTTCAGGCGATACGATACGCACACCGGCGACGTTCGGTACATCTATCATGGCAATGATGGCACCTCTATGCCCTGGAACGATACGGCGCAGCTCAATTTCATGCTGGCAGAAGTTCGTGAAGCGGTCCTGCAAACAATCCTTCACGTAGCCCGCAAATTTCCCATTATCCGATTCGATGCCGCCATGACTCTGGCCAAGAAACATTACCAGCGTCTCTGGTTCCCCAAACCGGGCGACGGTGGCGCGGTGCCTTCCAGATCGGAGCATGGCCTGACCAAAGCTGAGTTTGATGCCGCTTTCCCGGTAGAGTTCTGGCGGGATGTTGTTGATCGCGTGGCCGCCGAAGTTCCCGATACTCTCCTGCTGGCTGAAGCGTTCTGGTTAATGGAAGGATATTTCGTTCGGACGCTGGGGATGCATCGCGTCTATAACAGCGCCTTCATGAATATGCTCAAGACTGAGGACAACGCCAACTACCGGACGACAATCAAAAATGTGCTCGAATTCAGCCCCGAGATACTCAAGCGATTTGTCAATTTCATGAATAATCCCGACGAAGCCACGGCTGTGGAACAGTTCGGCAAAGATGACAAATACTTCGGGGTTGCGGTCCTGATGGTGACAATGCCGGGGCTGCCGATGTTTGGTCACGGACAGATCGAGGGGTTGACCGAAAAATACGGCATGGAATATCGTCGTGCTTACTGGGATGAAAAACCTGACGAGGAAATGGTCGCCCGCCACCAACGAGAGATTTTTCCGCTGATGCGTCGCCGCAGCCTCTTCAGCGGAGCTGAGAATTTCGCTCTCTACGATTTCAATACACCGGAAGGTTGGGTCGATGAGAACGTTTTCGCCTACTCAAACCGAGCTGGCGATGAACGCGCTATCATTCTTTTCAACAACGCATACAACACAACCAGCGGCTGGGTCCGAGCATCAACGACAATCAACACAGGCTCCGGCGACAAGCCAAACCACGTCAGCAGGAATCTTGGCGAGGCGCTGGCACTAAATACCAACGATGGTGTCTTCTACCGGTTTCGCGATCATCAGTCTGGTCTCCAATACGTGCGCTCCGGTCGTCAACTAACCGAGGAAGGTCTTTTTGCCGTCCTCCACGGGTATCAGTACCATGCCTTTGTTGATTTCCAGCAGGTCGATGACTCCGATGGCTCATGGTCGCAACTGACGCATCGTCTCGGCGGAGGTGGCGTGCCCAACTTGGAATACGCTCGCTGTGAGATGCAGCTTGAGCCGATTCTGACTCCGTTTCGCAACCTCATCAAGAGTGATCTCCTCCGCGGAATGGTAGCCGGAGAGGATAAAGCTCTCGTCCAATTCAAGCAGGCTCTCAAGGAAATGCTCCATGCGGTTCGGGATTACTTGCGGCTTGATGTTGACCTGGATAGCACGATGAAAGACGCGTTGGCTACGATCAAAGCTCTGTTGAAAGACACCGAACATCCCTCACCATCGAAGGCAGGCAAAACCGGAGCGGAGATTGTGGGACGACTTGCCAAGGAGATGGCAAGCCTGACTCCAGTTCTGCTCGCGCGGGTCGCTATTGATGCCATTGCAGAAGTTTGTGCGCCGGATGATACAACGCCACACCATGAACGCTGCCTTGCGAGATTCGACGACTGGCTGTTCGGAAGAACACTATATGTTCAGTTTGGCGAACTGGCCGACCTGGGGATAGATCCCCATGCAGACACTTATCTGGTGCGAATCCTGCTGCAAAAAGAGATCGAACTGACGTTAGCCCCGACAGAAATCGCGAAAATGCTGCGAGAGATTCTTGAGAGTGGTCACGTCAGAGACTACCTGCGGGTCAATCAGCACAACGATACACTGTGGCTCAGTAAAGAACGTCTCGAGCGTTTGGTTAGTTCTCTGCTCGCAATAGACCTGGTCAGGCTCCAGAGTCGGAAGACTACCGAAATCGACGACAGCACGACCGCCCGCCGGATTGGTGCAGCCTGGCGATCAGCCGGAACGATTCTCATCGCCGCCGAAAAGGCAAGCTACCGCGTAGAAAAAATGCTCCGGCTTCTCTCGCAGTGAGACAGCGCCGGAGCATCGTTTGTAGCTTTGTCCTGCAATTCTCTTACATAAAACTTATTTCCACGCCGGCAAAACTCATACCGACAACTGACAATGAAATCAGCAGCACAATGAAAAGAAGCGATACAATCGCCGATGTCGCTATCCCCTTCCCCCTGGAAAAACCAAACACCGTAGCGTAACCAATCCCGGCCACAATGAGGCTCCAGATGGCAAAGGCGTCGAAATAGTACAAGAAAGAAAACAGAATCGACGTGAAGTCACCTCCAGGCATAAAAGCAGCCAGTCCATACGATACAAGTATGCTGTCTTTAGCAATTACCATCGGCATTCGTAACAGACCGCCAGCCATTGGAATCAACGTGGCTAGTAGCCCAACCCCCCATACGGCCGTGAACTTGGCCGTGCCGCCAAAGAAGAACGAGCCGACAAACCACACGACAAGGGCGGAAATCATGCTGGCAAATAGCACGAAGATCGCACCGAAGCCACCACCCTTAATGAAATTGGGATTTTCAGCATCCTCTCCCATGCGATCCAGCGCCTCTTGTGGAAGGACCGTTGATTGTTTCATCATGTCATACTGCGCCCTCGCCTGGTAGGGGGTTGTCAGGCCGACCATTATGAAGGACACCAGAATCAGGACGATCAGCGGCATCAGTATGCCGGGCTTCTGACTAAAAGCCGCGAACGCCTCGGTCGGCGCATAGAAAATGCCGGCCATGATACTCCAGATACTTTTCTGCGCAACCGGCTGGGTGCCCACTGCGGCTTCTGTTTCGTTGTTAGGTTCCATAGTTCTCCTCCGTATTCTGAGAAAAGAAATTGTCTTAACAATTGTGGTCGCCGGGTCGGCCAGTATTTTGCAAAGGCAACCCGAACCAAGACGACTCTACTAATTACTACATCCGATCTCAATTATTCAACTGAAAATTCGCAAGTTTCTACATACTCCAGTACGACGGAAGGAGGCGATAATCGTTCCCCAGCATACACGGCGTGCTGCGATAGGATGCGGAGGACGAGACTTCGCGGCCCCTCAATTGTAATAATCCAGGACAAATAGAGGCTGAGCCGCCCCCAATCCAACCTAAGAATGCGATGACCGACCACCTATGGTTTGATCGGCAGCGGTCCGCCCTCTTTGATTGTTTCCATAACGATACATGTCCGGCTCGATTTGACCGATCTGATTGCTCCAATCTGCTCTTTCAATATCCGGCCAAGATCGCCGTGATCGGCACACCGCACTTTGATCAGGTAACAGTCTTCACCGCTGATATGGTGCACTTCTTCAACCTCGGCAAGTTGCCCCAGACGGCGAGCAGTTGTAGTATCACCGACCCTATCCTCTGTTTGCACAAACAAAAAAGCCGTCATCCCGAAACCAAGCTTACCGGCGTTGAGCGAAGCATGGTATCCCGTAATCAGACCGCGCTTCTCAAGTTTTCGGATACGCTCCAAAATCCCCGAGGGTGCCAGTTCCATTCTGCGACCGATTTCGGTATTTGTTGTTCTGGCATTTTCCTGAAGAATCGCCAGTATTGTCCTATCAATAGCATCAATCATAGCCATATATCCTCCATGTGGCGTATATATATCATGAATATGATCGTAGTCAAGTTACAAATTGACCGATAATACAATGAAATCATTAGTATGGCCGTATCTTGATATTATTGACAGTATCGTGATCATATTACATATTATAGCCATATTTACTCATAATACGCCACATTTATTCCGCACATGACGATGATATGACAATATTCGACTCACCTTGCAAGCACGGCCAGCTGAGCCTTGATTGTCAATCTCGGAAATAGGGATATAAAGAAGAAAATTGGCAGATCGCCCAGACTAGAACTGCCAACCAATAATATAAACCAGGACGTAGTATATCCCGACACCTACAAAGACAGCACCGGTGACACGCCTCGCCCAGAGTTCAAATGTCTGCAACTTGGTGAAGATCGTCCCTACAAACTTAGCGCCCATCGCGATTAGCAGGGCAAACAGGACCACCGGCAGGGCAGTGCCAATACCAAAGACGGTCGGCATCAGAATTGATGAGTTTTGCTCAACCGCCAGCGGTACCAGACTACCGAAAAACAACGCTGCCGACACAGGACAAAGCGACATTGCAAACAACAACCCCAGCAAACCGGCACCGGCCAGCCCATATTTCTCTATCCGTTCCTGAAAACCTCCGCCAAAGCTCAGGCCGGACATGCGCCACTTAAAGGCACCGATCAGAAACAGCCCCACAATCAACAAAACCGGGCCGAGAATCATATTCATGTTTTGTTGCAGGAAAAATGACAGGTCCGATATCGCCAGGACGCTGGCAACAATCAGCATTCCCATCACGACATAAGCCACAGTCCGACCAAGTGTATAGAGTAACCCGGCGGCAAGAACGTAGCCCGGCCGGTCAACACGCTTGCCAATGTATGTAATGGCCGCAATGTTGGTGGCCAACGGGCAGGGGGAAATCGAAGTCAGTATTCCCAGCCATGCCGCCGAACCGATAGCCACCCAGATCGAATCAATCATTCAACCTCGGCATCAATCATCGCCCGCGTTTCTGATTGCACGTACTCGACAAACTTTTCTTTGTCTCTCACCAGGTTCCAAATCTTGTCGGCATTTTTCCAATTGACCTGCTTGCCGTCGATCTCGCGCGACAGAATCAGCGTCTTGGTATAAAGTTTGTAGTCATCGATGTAGTGCTTGTTCTCGTCCTCATCATAATTGATCGCACGCCATACCACCGAACTATCGGCCAGCTCATCGGCGAACCCGGTTTCCAACGCCTCCAGAGAGTATGCCTCCAGTTTCTTGCAGGTCACACACCGTGCATTCCCGTGGAGGTAGTAGGCAAAAACCTGATCCGATTTCGTGACCGATTCGGACCCCTCCGTCTTTTGCGTCACATCGGAAGTGTCGAGCGGCTGTGTCTTTTCGGAATCGTCCGCCACTGTGTAGGCAACAAATGTCAACAGAAGAGTTAGTGCCAGCAGATAGAATGTTATCGTTCTCATATTCACCTCAATGGTAATGGTACAGTTATCGCAGCATCTCTTTTAGATCGTCAAGCGACGGTACCTTTCCGGACATCACTACCTGACCATCAACAACTAACGCCGGCGTCATCATCACGCCGTAAGATGTTATCTCCATAATATCAGCAACTTTCTCAACGGTACAGTCTATGCCGAGCTCATCGATAGCCTGTCGTGTTCGCTGCACTAGTTCCTCACATTTAGGACACCCCGGCCCCAGCACTTTGATATCTCTCATTCCAATATCCCTTTAAAAAAATGAACCGTAAATCATTCCCGTTATCGTAGCCATCACAACAACCAATGCCACAAAAACAACTGTTTTTTTCGTTCCCATAACGTTGCGTATCACCAGCATGTTCGGCAACGACAACGCCGGTCCAGCCAGCAGCAACGCCAGGGCCGGACCTTTGCCCATCCCGTTTTCGATAAGTCCCTGAAGAATCGGTATCTCTGTCAGGGTAGCAAAATACATGAACGCCCCCACGACCGATGCAAACAGATTTGCGGCGGGTGAATTTCCCCCCACGCTACCAGAGATCCATTCCGATGGGATCACACCTTCGTGACCCGGACGACCCAGCAGCAACCCGGCCACAAGTACCCCTGCAAACAACAGCGGGAGAATCTGTTTGGCAAATCCCCACGACTGCTCAAACCAATCACCAGTTTCATCGTTTCGTCGGCTGGTAATGATCGACAGACCAACAATCGCTGCGGAGAAAGATAGCAGCGGCTGATCAGGGAAGATCAACGCCAGGGCCAGCGTGCAGGCAGCTGTGCCGATAATCGGAATCGACGGTAACCGGAACCAGAAGATAAGCATCAGCCCCAATCCGACCGCAGCCAGACTTGTCAGAAGCCATTTCTGAGCATACACAATATGCCATATTCCCGATGATTCCCCCGGCTTCGCCCAGTTGGCAAATACCAGAATGGCAATCATCGAAGCAAAGTACAGACCGTTCTGCCACAGCGGACGACCGTCCTCTGTCTCCGGCGTGGCCATTTGAGTGACAACCTTGTCAGCTTCCTCGTGGCGAAAGATCAGATGCATAGCCAGGCCGATTACGATACTGAAGCCGATTGCTCCCACCGCACGGGCTACGCCGAGTTCAAAGCCGAGAACGCGCGAGGTGAACACTATCGCCAGGACATTTATCGCCGGTCCGGAGTAAAGAAAGGCCGTGGCCGGTCCGAGACCGGCGCCCGCACGATAGATACCGGCAAAGAGCGGCAACACGGTGCAGGAGCAGACAGCCAGAATTGTACCGGAGACCGAAGCTACCCCGTACGACAAAACTTTGTTCGCCTTGCCCCCGAGATATTTCACTACCGATGCCTGGCTGACAAAAACGGCAATAGCTCCGGCAATAAAAAACGCCGGGATGAGACAGAGCAGAACATGCTCCTGCGCGTACCACTTCGTCAGATGCAGCGCCTCTAACACCGCTGTCCGGAGACGTTCCGACTCAATCGGCAGATAGAAAAACACGGTAAAGACAGCGACCATCGCCGCCAGAGGTTTCCATTCCGATTTCCAATTCAAGCGATCAGTTCCTTTACGATGAGCTTCCGCATCTCAGCCTCCCGAGTGTCCCGCTGCCTCTATGATTACTCACCGGCCAACCGCTTCTCGCGCCTGTTTGGCATTTGCTTCAAGCACGCTCTCGATACAACCGAAGAAATTGAGAATACAGGGGACACGCAGACTGTACCACACCTGTAACCCCCGTTTTTCATCTTCGACAATACCGGCCTGCTTGAGAACAGAGAGATGTTTCGACACTGTTGAGATATCATCGCCGATCATCTTCGTAAGCTCACAAACGCATTGTTCACCACCGGAGAGTTCGTCAACAATGAATAATCGAGTCGGGTGAGCCAGCGCCTTAATGATTCGGGCTCTCGCTTCCAGTTGCTTTTTCTTTTTCTGATTCATACTACTTATACCTTTATCGGCTTGCATAGTTGGCAAAATAACCAAATATATGATAATGTCAAGCTCTCTTTTCGGGATTGGCCAAGCGAGGAGCGGCGTAGCGGGCTAATCCAGGACACAAAAAGGCCGCTCAAACGAGCGGCCTTTTTTTAAATTAGATCAGAATCAGATCGTTGAATAACTCTACTTCTACTCCGTTATAGTGAAAACATGAAATTCGGTATAGGTTGATGTAACGAACGTATTCACCGAGCATCTAGCTTGAACATTGACTCTATAGTAGTTACTTGCACCAGTAAACGTGTGGGAGTCGGAGAGCGATGTTGACCATTCAGACAGAAAGATTGTTGAGTAATTCTGCTGATAGTTAAATCTGTACTCGAGAGGGTGACCAGCGCTGCAGGTGCCACTATGGGTCGTAGTGAAAGTAAGAGTTTCACCGACAATACCGGTTGCAGGGCCGGTTGGTACTGATGGAATATCAACGCTTTCATAGACTATAATATCACGAGCTGCTGACCAGCCCGAGACAACTTCAGTATGCGTAGCACATCGTGCCCGAGCAATGATGTCGTAGGAACCGGCTTCAGGATAGGCGTATTTATGAGAGATGTAATAGCCAGAGTAGCTGCTGAACTCGGCGGCCACCCATCCGGAGGTCGTTCCGTTACCATAATCGATCTCAAACTCCAGGGAATCGCCATAGTCGCTGGCGGCCCCTACAATGCTGATGGTTAATTCTACTCCGGCCTTATATACATAACCTGAGACATAGGTCGTAGGTCGGTCAGGCTCAGACACCGTCTCCGGAGCATCGGTAATAGTCATATCATGTCCGCTTGACCAGACTGAAACCGCCTCGGTATGCTCGGCGCAACGGGCCCGGCAGAGGACATCAAAAATGCCAGCAACCGTATAAATATGATCAGCAGTTACAGACAAGGACCAATCAGAAATCGTACCATCACCGAAATCGATCTGATATTCAAGAGTATGACCTACGTCTGATTGGGCACCCCGCACTTCGAAAGTATAGCTCTTATTGATCGGGCCAACGTCAGGTCCGAAGATATACGCACCGGTAATCGTCTCTACAATAGTAATTGTAGTAGGTAATGACCATTGGGATTCAGGGTTGGTATGGCCGGGCCAGACACATTTCGCCTGCGTTGTCACTTCGTATTCACCCACGGTCGAGTAGTTGTGACCTACAAGAGTGTCTAATCTATCTCTCCATTCGGTAGTGTCGCCATCACCCCATGCAAAACGATATGAAAGCCATGAAGTACCGTGCCAGCTACTTTCGGCGCCAGTACCTAGGAAATATACCGGGTAATTAACGGTCCCGGTGGCTGGTCCGGGAGGAGCATCAGGAGTGCTAACTGATTCGGGACCAGTTATAATATAGGATGTCTCAGACCATTCGGAAATAATGTCAGGATGTTCGACACAACGAGACTGCCTCGACATGAGAAAGGTTCCCAGGACAGTCCAGGTTTTGGGGATTTGAGTACTAGCAGCAACCCAACCAGTTGTATCGCCATCCCCCCAGGAAATCCTGTCCTCGGTATCGTGTCCTAATGAACTAGCTCCACCATATGCATAATACATTATCTCGGTATCTAACATAGGACGATCTTCAGCATCTGTCCAATTCACGTAGCCAGGGGTGGAGACTGTTTCGGTAGCTTCAGTTACCATCGTTACCCACAGGGTATCGGTGATGAAAGTAAAGTCATTATGAATTGTACAGCGGCCGGTATAGGTAATGCCGTAGGTCCCTTCGGCGGTCCATGTATGGGACTGTGCCCGTTCTGCTGCTTGAACCCAAGCCGAAGTTGTACCATCACCCCAGTTATATTGACCTTCCATCGCGTCACCCAGATTAGTAGCTGAACTATGGGCTACGTTGTATTCGTATGACTCGCCGATATTACCGTTGGTCACATCACCATAGACAAGCTTCGTGTTGTAGGCGAGTGCCTCAGGCGGATTGACAATCACAACCGAGACCTCTTCGGACCAATCAGAGGTGATGTCGTTATGAGTATTGCATCGTGCCATCGCTTTGACGACATAAGTACCGATTGAATCATAAACATGGTAGATAGTGGCGTTATAGGCGAACCAAGTTAACGTACCATCTCCAAAGTCCATTTGATATTGAACCGGGTGCCCGTCAGAACTGATCGAGCCAGTTACGGTGAACACGGTCGCGAAACCGATCACCGTCGAGTCGGTAAAGGTAGGCGCGTCGGGGGGCGTGACAACTTCGCCCGCTGCTTCTGTGATTGTCACGGTCTTGACCGGTGACCAATCTGATACTATAGTCGTGTGCTCGGCACAACGAGCCTGCACTTTTACTTCATATGTCCCAACCGATGCCCAGGCGTGCGACATAGAGGAGTACAATGACCAAGATGAGGCCGGTCCATCTCCAAAATCATAACTGTATCTTAGAGAATGCCCTTGACTGCTGGTGGCAGAGGTGGCGAAGACGTTACTTTCACCTTCTTCGGCGGTTGACACCCCGGTAGGAGTGGTGGGGGTGCTGATCGTTTCCAGCGCAAATACAGTGATTGTAACTGTCGTGGTGACCGACCATTCGGAGACGACCGCAGGATGATCAACACATCGCGCCTGCGCCCTGATCATGTAGGTTCCCTCGGCCCAGGAATTGTTAATTGCCGTTGGCGACCAATCGGAGGGGTCACCACCATCTCCCCAGTCAAATCTGTATTCCAGATCGTGTCCCAGATTACTCACTGAACCACTTGCGTCATAACTCAAAGTTTGATCGGTATATCCTGTCGCAGGTCCGCTTGGCGCGGCGGGTGTAGTTACTGTTTCTGTCGGTTCGGCAAGAGTGGTGAAACTCCATACTTCCGATGCAGCGGTGGCTCCGGCTGGGTCTTTCGCCTTCACCGACCAATTGTATGTCGTGCTATAAGCCAGCGATGCTGGAGAATAAGAACGGGCCGTCTGGTTGGTTGATACAACCGGTGGCGTTGACGCAGTGCCGAATGAAACGGTGTATGTTAACGCGTCTCCATCCGGATCGGTGCAATTCCATTTCAATGTCGGTGTCAGTGACACTCCAGTAGCGCCATTGGCAGGTGCGCCGGCGGGGGCATCAAGCGTAGGCTGACCCGGAGCGATATTGGTCGAACCGGCGGGGCTGTCATCACCACCGCCACAGTTGCCAAACAACATGGCCACAACGATCAGGATGCCAACAAGTAGTAGGCCTTTTTTCATGTTCTCAATCTCCTTGAATTATTGATATTTCGTAATTAGCTTGTCTAACCTGGATGTCAAGAAATATGCGACTATTATAACCCACAATATCGTTTTTGTCAAGATTTAAGATCCCATCCCCCGGTCGAGTGCTTAAGTTCGACTCATTCTGTCGAATTGTGGCCATTAGCCGATCTCTGATGTCCAGACGCTCCCCGTAAGAAAAGAGGATATAACAAGTTAACGGTAGCGCTCAAGACTTGAACAAACTACATCTGCGGCGGCCCTTCGTACCACATAATTTGTTACTGTCGCACCAGAACCGACCTGGTGACCCGGCGACATTCACTCAGGGGGGCTGAGGAGTATTGTATTCCCGTCCACCAGAAGATTATTTGAGCTTGATCGCTTGACTGCGGAGCCTATGTTACTATCACACTAGGGAAATCAAAGATGATATTCGATGACATACACGTCACATCGACTGGACCAAAACTATTCTTCAGCACAATCATTAGTACCGTCGTCCTGGCGGTAGGCTGGTTGATGTTTGCAGATGTGGGCACATTGTCAGAGTGGTTAGGCGCATACGAGATACGAGGAGATTTCATGCGTCGGGTCGTCGTACTCTCCTCTCTGGCTATCTACTTCGTGCGGCTACTGGTAACACAGTTCGTCTTTCTCAAACGCAAGATGACATGGGTTGAGACAATTATTATCTCGATTCTCATGGTCGCAGCGGTGTACGCCTACATGCGTGTCGGCGGAAGCAATGACCAACCACTCGGCTGGGTTGAAGCGGTCGGTATAATCCTGTACCTTTTCGGCTCCTTCCTCAATACGCGATCAGAACATACCCGGCACGTCTGGAAAAAGATAAGCGCGAACAAAGGGCAGCTTTACACCGAGGGCTTGTTCAGGTATTCGATGCATATCAACTATTTTGGAGATCTGGTTCTCTTTACGGGACTGGCCATGATCTGCGGCAGCATCAGCCTACTGGTCATCCCACTTTTGATGACGGTCAACTTCGTGTTCTTCATAATACCTCAGCTTGACAAGTATCTGGCGGAGAAGTACGGAGATCAGTTCGTTGAATATGCAAAACGAACGAGGAAGCTGATTCCAAAGATATACTGAAGGCGTACGGCTGCGGCTGTCGTTACACGCTGATGCTGCTGAGGCAGAGTAGCGGAAAAAGCAGGCTCGGAAACATCGCTACGGTTGATACTGTTGTAGAATCTTTTCAAATATCTCAGCAGCAGCAACTTTCTTGGGTAATTCCTCTCGAATAATCAGAGGATTAAAACTGCCAACAACATTTACCGTCGTGCGTCTTTGATCGGAGTAATTGTAGATCGTTCCGGTTTAACGGTTGACGATACCCTCGGCAACTTTTAGCTTGGTAATGCACCCGTCAATTCAAGATGAAAAGAGACAACAGTATTCCAATTGACATCAAAATTCGCGCACTGGAACCATCCGATTCTCTCGATGAACTAACCGCGCTGTTGCATCGGTCGTATCAAGCGCTGGCCGAGATGGGATTGCGCTACATGGCGACTCATCAGGATGTCGATGTTACGCGCCGTCGAATCGAAAAAGGAACCTGTTATGTGGCCGAACATGACAAACGGATCATCGCCACCATCATATACTACCCGCCCTTAGCGAGTCGTGGTTCTCCATGGCTGGAACGTTCAGGAGTTGCGCATGCGGGACAGTTGGCTGTGGAACCGGAGTTTCAACGACATGGCACTGCTACTAAATTGATGCTGCATTGCGAGGATATCGCCCGGGATGACGGCGCGGATGAATTAGCTCTCGACACCGCCGAGGATGCAAAGCATTTGATTGAATGGTACGAACGACTGGGGTATCGTTTTGTCGAATACGCTGATTGGGATGTCACCAATTACCGCAGTGTGATAATGAGCAAGAGTCTGTAGGGGGGGCTACTCATATTGTAGCGCGATGATCGGATCGACACGGGCGGCGCGCCAGGCTGGATAGAGACCGGCAATCATACCGGTTCCCCCCGACAAAGCCAGGCTGATTCCTATCCATAGCGGTGACAATTGATACTGCCAATCCAACATTGTCGTTATCCCCAGTCCGGCCAGCCCACCGATAATAATCCCGATAATTCCCCCCAGGCCGGTCAGGGTGGCCGCCTCTACGAGAAACTGAAACAGGATATTGAACCGTCGTGCGCCAACCGCTTTACGGATTCCGATTTCACGGGTGCGCTGAGTAACAGCGACCAGCATGATATTCATCACACCGATCATCCCGACCAACAACCCGACACATGCCACGGCCGTCGCTCCCAACTGGACGTTCTGGGTGATGTCGCTGATGAGTCCCTTGAAACTTTCCTGGGTGGTTATATCGAAATTGTTTTCTTCCTCCGAACGAAGCCCGCGCACTCGACGAAGGGCATTGGTAACTTGGTCGAGCGCCTCACCGAACTGCTGTCGCGAAACAGCGCTGACAACCAGGTAGACACGCTTGACGCCGGGATAGAGGCGATCAAATGTGTTCATGGGAATAAGGATGCAGTCGTTCTCACTGATATTGAACAGGTCGTCGATCTGTTCCTGCACTCCAATCACTCTGAATTTATAGCCGTTGACCTTGATTTCCTTGCCAATAGCGTCACCTCGATCAGCAAAGAGAGCATCGGCAATATCCGGTCCGATAACACAGACGCTGGCGCCACGGCGAAGATCGTTCTCGTCAATGAAGCGCCCGTGCGACACGTCTCGATTCGCCACGATTGCTTCTTCGGGCCAAACGCCTCGGAAATCATCGGGGTTCCTGACCTTGCGGTTTTCGTACTGGGCTATATTGTTCCAGTGCTTTTTCTGCGGCGAGACAGCCATAACCAATGGACACATTTCTTGAACAGCCAGCGCCTCATCCATCGTAATATCTTTTCGTTTCCGTTCTTCCTGAGTAAGATTCTCAAAGTCGGTCTCCATCGACCACTTACGGATGTACATAACGTTGGAACCGATTTTATCTACCGATTCCTCGGCGTACTTGGTGAAGCCGTCCATGATTGTGTTGACAATAATGACCGCCCCCACGCCGATAGTCACACCGACAATTGTCATGATGCTGCGGAACTTGTTGGCCCGCACGCCACCACTTGCCAGCCGGACACCTTCCCGGATTTCTGCCAGTGATTGTCGTCGCCTACTCATAGCTTAGCGCCTTGATTGGATCCAGACGAGCCGCTCGCATCGCCGGATAGATACCAAAGAACACACCAACGCCTGTGGAGATACCAAAACCAAGAATGATCCCAAGACCGGTGGGCGTTGCCTGAATATCCAGAAGCGCTCCCAGAATCCACTCGCCCAACCTTACCCCCGCCGCTATGCCGATAGCGCCACCGATCAGTGAGAGGATGACCGATTCATAGAGGAACTGCGTCAGGATGTTACGTTGACGGGCGCCGAGAGATTTGCGGATACCAATTTCGCGAGTGCGTTCCGTTACGGAAATCATCATGATGTTCATTATCACGATACCACCGATTACAATCGACATGGCCGGCAAAGAAATCAGAATGACACGAAACGCTCGCATGAGGTCGTCGATCATGCTTAGCAGAGCGTCGGGCGTCCATATCGTAAAGTCATCTTTTTCTTCATAGTCCAGATGACGTGCAGAACGAAGAACGACTCGCACCTGATCCATCGCATCCTCTCGCTGCTCCAAACTTGCGGCGTTAACAACCAGATTGACCGGATTACCCGGTTGCTTATAAATCTTCTGATGCGTAGCGATAGGTATTGCAATGTAATTATCCAGGCCACTGATCATGGCACGATCCATTTTTTCGGAGACTCCGATCACAGTGAATTCGTGTCCTCCGATGCGCACTTTCTTGCCCATCGGGTCTTCCCCGTCGAAGAACCTCTCGTAAACACGGTGACCGATAAACGCAACCTGGCGTCGGCGAAAATTATCTTCCCATGAGAAATACCGTCCGGTCAGAATTTCGATATCGCGCATCTGCATCATGTTGGCTGTTTCCCCTCGAATCTCAACATGACCCATATACTCCGATCCGTATTTTATTTTG
>DAOUUR010000307.1 GCA_030668045.1 bacterium | reverse complement strand
TGCAGACAGCGCGAGAATGATATCGCCTACGTCTGCCCGGGTCCTGGCTGCGAGTTCCGGCGCATTTGGATCGACCGTGAGCACAGACCCGAGCAGCAATGACAACGCGGCAGTCATCGCCACCCCCACGCCGATGGCTTTGAGAGAACGTTTGGCGAGATCCGGGTCACCCAGTGTCGAAGCCAGCGCCAGCGCCATGTTGGGACCGAGAAGAGGGGCGATGACCATCGCTCCGATGACGATGGCGATATCGCCGCGAATCAGCCCGACCGCCGCGACCACGGTGGACAATGCCACCGTAACGACATAGACGGGCGTCAGCCTGCTTGCCTCGGCCATGTCCTCGTACAACTCTTCACGGCTGATTCTCTGCGCTGCTGCCTTGGCCTGGTCGTTCTCTTCGCCGACCGGCGCCTCGGTTTCGGCCGGCGGCTCAACGGGAGGTACGGTTGCCTCCACGGGGAGCGATACCAGTCGGAAGTCGTCCCGCGATCCGAACTGGCGGACCAGGACGTCGGACAATGCCTCCGTGTGCCGCGCGTCCAGGAGGATGCGAGCGATGCCGCCGGTAGTCGCCGACCCTGATCTCCAGAAATCGATAACCTGGATGTCCTGAAGAAGCGCCGGGATTCTCTCGAGCTCTACGCTTGGAATCGTCAACTCGATCAGACGAAGCGCCACGGATGCGATTCCTCCCTCTGGCTTGCAGCCCGGGACGATCTCATGCCCCGACTTAAGATGCGAGGCCGCAACGAGCAACAGGGCAGCCGTACGCTTTTCCCGGCAGTCAGATGTCCCTGCGATAACCCTCTCGTCGATGACCAACCATCAACAACGCGGACAGCCAGGCCGGCATTGGGGACCGGCCAAACGATGCGATATTCCCCAAAAGTATGACCAAAGACACCCTCAGAACCTGAATCCCATCGTCATTAACGTTGCAAATCCATCAAGATTCACTTTTACACCATTGTATTCTGCGTCCTCCGTGAAGATGTACATTCCTTCAACTCCCAGAAAAATCATGGGGGTTATATTGTATTCCGCCCCGATTATGAGATGGCCTCCAAACACGTTGTCTTTATCCTCTTCGTACCTGCCGTTTAAATTACCGAAGTATTCCGTAAAGTAGATCCCGATACCCCCTCCCGCATATGGCACAAGGTTTTTAAAAGGGTATATACCTTTTAAGGTCAATGTTACGGGTACTCCTCGTATATCATTTCCGTCATCACCGTCGTGGAAATACCCGGTTCCACTTTCCAGAACCAGGTTCGGAAAGAGGCGAAATCCATAGAAGACTCCACCAAAGAATCCCATCGGATGATCGTCTTCGAGGTCACCGGTAAAATAATAAACGCCCGGTTTGATGGAAATATATTTTTCCGGAAACTGCCCATGTGCAGAAATCGGCAACAAGATTAGAAGAGAAAATATGAACGGGGAAACATGTTTTGTCACGTGTGTCTTTTTCCTTGGTGGTTTCCAGCGATATTTCACTGGACCGCATTGGCGAAACGATATCCCGGTCAATTCGTGTACGGGGATGTTCTCCTGGCTGTCTGACGCCGGTAACAAGAAGTGAGCCCGACAGCTGGTGGTCCGGCGGCGGTGCGCCATTGCCGTCCTCTGCAACCGCCGTTACACGTCCGCCACAATCGGTTTTCAGACAGCATTGATTTTCATCATTAAGAGTCTTTCCCGAAATGACGTAAAAAAAACAAACTGATTCCAATGATCAAAATTAACGGGAAGCTGATGATTGCTATTTTGACTAATTCGACATTGCTGGCGTAATAAGCTTCCTCCACGCTGAATTGTTTCGGAAAGAAAGTTTTTAAATAATGGATTTCCTCAACCGAATGCCAGCAAACGGCAGAAACAACAATTAGACATCCCGCGACCACACTCAGAAGGAATGCTTTATGGATTGGTTTCATATCGTACCCCGATGTTCGTTTCAGGGGGTAAGCACGATCTTCCCCGTATATCTTTTTGCCTCGAATAGCCCGTGAGCTTCGTTTGCCTCGTCAAAGGTGAAGCGCTGCCCGTGAATGAGCGGCTTGAGTTTGCCCTCATCGACAAGCTTGGCGACTTCTCGAAGAATCTCACCTTGTCTTTCGCGACCAACACCCGTGAGCAAAGGAATCGACATATTTTCAAAATGAATGATAAGGCCGCGGGCAAATGCAGGGGCCAGGTCATGAGAACGGAAGGCCAGGATGTTGATCACCTGCCCTTTACTTCGCGTGGCCGCAAAAGAGTGATCGAGGTTCTGCCCGCCGACGGTGTCATAAACGATGTCGAATCCCTGGCCGTCGGTCAGGTTTTCTACATATTGCTCCACGGTTTGCTCCCGGTAAAAAATGAGTTCGTCAGCCCCCAGGTCGCGACCCATTTTCGCCTTGTCCTCGCTGGAGATCGTGGTTGCGACCCGAGCGCCCTTACTCTTGGCCAATTGGAGAGCGACGTGACCGACGCCTCCGGTTCCACCATGAATAAGCACGTGCTGACCGGACCGGAGGTTAGCCCGATCAATGAGGCCCTCCCAGGCGGTGATCGAAACCAGAGGCAACGCAGCTGCGGAAGCAAAGTCAAGCGTGCGTGGTTTGTGCGCGACCAAACGGGCGTCAGCGGCCATAAATTCCGCAAGGGCGCCACCGTGGCCTCTAAAGCCACCCGCACAGGCATACACCTCATCGCCGCGCTTGAATCCCTCGACACCCTGGCCGACGGCAGACACGACACCGGCGACGTCGCCGTGAAGGACGGCGGGGAGCTCGGGGTTCATGCCGATATCCTGACGGAGAAACACGTTGTCGACAGGGTTCAGGCTCGTGGCTTTCACCTCAATGAGAATCTGCCCCGAGACGGGCACCGGGACGGGAATATCAGCGGCTTCGAAGCGGGCTTCCGGTCCGCAGCTTCGCGTGATAAATGCTTTCATCGTCTTCATGGCTATCCTCCTTCATGGGCGAATTCCAGCGAACCGCCAGCTTCAGCCGGCGGTTAGGCGGCTCACTCTATTTAAGAAGGGCGATTCCGCCCTTGTGTGCCGCTGTCTAAAGCAGCTTCAGGAAAGCTGCCAGCCAAGCCGGGTGCGCTGGCCAGGCGGGCGCGGTTACGAGATTGCCGTCAACGTGAGCTTCGGGCCAATCCTTGGGTACATACTTTCCTCCCGCGGCCTCAACTTCGGGGCCACATGCCGGGTAAGCCGAGCATTCCTTTCCTTTGAGTACGCCTGCGGCAGCAAGAATTTGCGCCCCGTGGCAAATTGCCGCTATCGGCTTGTTGGAGGATGCAAAATGACGGACTATCTCTAGAACCCGCTTGTTCAGGCGGAGGTATTCCGGCGCCCGGCCACCGGGTATGACCAGCGCATCATAGGAGTTTGGCTCGATCTCTGAAAACGTTGCGTTCAGCCGAAAGTTATGGCCGACTTTCTCGCTGTACGTCTGGTCACCTTCAAAATCGTGTATCGCCGTCTTTACAGTCTCTCCCGATTTCTTGTCCGGACAGGCTGCGTGCATCGTGTGTCCAACAATTTGAAGTGCTTGAAAGGGAACCATGACCTCGTAGTCTTCGACGAAATCACCGACAAGCATCAATATTTTCTTTCCCATAACAGGTCCTCCTCGCTTGCTTGGAGTTAGGTGAAGTTTCTCTGCCCGTGGTCAGGCTTTGCTGCGATCCTGAACGCTGAGCTCAAGTACTATTCGACCCCAGCCGCCACACTGTACCCCAACGTCAAAGCATGCAGCTCGCCTGAACCGCATTTCATTCGGATCAACCCCAGCGAAAAAGAGTTCGCCGGCGGTAAAGATCATCGAAGCAGCCGCGCTG